>PXDL01000077.1 GCA_003566395.1 Balneolia bacterium
ACATCGGAATTACAAGGCTACATCAAAGCAATGGGGGTTTGATATAGGTTTACTAAAAAGATACCGGCAAAAAAAGTCTATTCGGCATTTTCGATGGATTCGCTGGTTTTAACCGGACACCAATGATTCAAAATTCACCATTCACAATTCGGAGCGGAGCGACCAAAATCCATCTTCTCTCAGGTGTTTCTGTGCTTCGTATTTCATGTTTCACAATAGGTTTTAAATTTATTGAGGATGTAGTCCCAACCATATTCCGAGTCCATCATTTTCCTGTAATCATCTGAACCTTCTCCGTGATTTTCAAAATTGGCGTGTTCAAAGTTTACTATTGTTGAGTTGCCATTTCCAGTGAAAAACAGCTTAAGGTCGCTTGCCTTATCAGGATTCGGAATGGGTTCCCGCTTCGGGCTTATCTGCCACTTCAATCTGATTTTTTCGTGTTCTGTATATTCAGTAACGGTTCCCCAATCGCATCGGAAACCATTGGGGCCAATCTCTGTGCAAAGCCCGCCCTTTTTGCCGTCAATTTTAATTTCCTTCAATGTATCTTGTGACCAGGTGTACTCTTTCGGCCACCATTCATTCAATTCATCAACGAACTTTTGAAAAGCTATTTCAGGCGAAATCCCGACTTTTATTTTTTTAGATACTCTTTCCATATTTAAGCTCATTTATATTTTCACAATTTCACAATGGTTCCCGGCTAAGAAGAGTAGCCGGAACAAAGTACAGTTTAGGATTTTCTCTCTTCATTTTATAATAACCGGATACTCAAAATGAAGAAGTGATGCATTTTGGGGCAATTTCCGTTGCTTTGAAAAACAGGATTATTTTTATACAAGTCAATGAAATTAGATGTCTTGTGAATGTATGGGGAGGTACAGCTTAAAAATACATAGTTTTTATAAGCTTCCCCTAATACTTGCCTCGGCGAAACCCGAACCGTTCCACATAGTTTCGCTTGAACGTTTCGACTATGGTTAAGCTTCTCCGTCCCGACACGGCGGTTTTTGGAATCCTTTAGTCCGCACAAAAGGTAAAAGAAGCTTATTTCGACATCGGAGGTACATGATTACATTCAACCAAAACTGATGCTGGAGATGCAGTTCGAAAACCTCTGAAACTCTTATGTATGTATTTCAACCACAATCTTTCCCACATGCCTGCCCTCACCGAAATATTGAATCAACTCAGGGATTTTTTCAAATTCGTAGGGGCCGTCAATAACAGGTTTTATTTGTCCCTTTTTGGCAAGTTTAGAAATTTGGTCTAAGCCTTTATTGGGCTGATGAAAGAGCACGCTCAGTTTTTTGCGGGTAAAAAGTGATATAAGCGAACCCATCAATGCGATTCCCAGCAATCTGTACATCGATCCTCCAATGGTGATATACGTGCCGTTTTTTTTGAGGGACCGTGCATATTTAAATACGGACCTGTTTGATTTTGTATCAAGGATAAGGTCATATTTTTCTCCGGTATCGGTAAAATCTTCTTTTTTATAATCCATCACGTTGTCAAATCCCAGCGATCTCATCATATCAAGTTTTTCGTGACTGTCCACGCCGCTGACCTTTACACTATATGATTTCAGGATTTGAATTCCCAGCGTCCCGACACCGCCCCCGGCGCCATTGATCAGGATATGCTGTCCGGATTTTACCTTTCCCTTTTCCACAAGTCCCTGATGAGCGAGCAACCCGGCATGTGGCAGAGCAGCGGCATTATTATGACTAATATTGGACGGCTTCTTGGATAAGTTTTTTTCCGGTATGCAAACGTATTCAGCAAACCCGCCACATCCGCATTCGGACAAATCGCAATATATTTCATCGCCGATTTTAAAGGAACTCACGTTACCGCCGACCGCCTCGATTTCTCCGGAAACGTCAACCCCGGGAATCCTTATTTTTGGCTTTTTTAGTCCGAAAAACAAACGAATCACAAATGGTTTGCCCCTGACTATCCCCCAGTCCCAGTCATTGATAGAAGCTGAGTGAACTTTCACCAGCACTTCATCGTCCTTCGGAATCGGTTTTGCAACGTCGCCAACCTCAAGAGTACCTGGTAACCCGTATTCCTCTAACAGTATTGCTTTCATGTTTTGCTGTTTTTGATATTGGGCATAACGTTTTGGATGTATGTGCAGTAGCAGATTAGAAGTGCTCATTCGCCCGATGGAAGAATAGGCTTTAGCCGATTCAAATCGAAGCCGGTACCTGAAACATCATCATTAATATAAACTGTCCAGCATTTGGGGGGCGGGACATTCCGGCTCACACAAGAAAAACGCCCCGTTATCTTTCTGCTCTTGTGGCCGGGAAATATCAGAATGATAAGCAAATTTGCTCCAATCCTAATCCTGTTTGATGGGGATATAAAAGTCCGTTGTGCAGGAATGAGTATTCAAACCCGCATTGATGAACTTTCTGAGGACATCCCCGGTTAGAAAAGTTCAAAATAGCACTACTCTCAGGGATTCAGGTTTAATAGCTATAAATCTATTTAGCAGAACTTTTTTCTCTATCGCCGCCGGTATTAATCAACGGCAATAGAGAAAGATAAAGCCTGTTACCGGTCTTATCTTGGAATTTTCAGCCGCTGTCCGCGTGTAACGGTGTCGTCGAGGTTTAGCTGATTGATGATCGCCATTTGCTCGTGATCAAGCCCCATCGGCATTTCATCGGGAAGGAAACTGCGGAATGTGCCCGTGCGGTCGGCGGTTACGATTTCGATACGTGTGGGCTGGATGTCCAGAATTTCCCGGTCGGTCAGCTGACGAAACCCGCTAACGATTTCGGTGAACTGCCCTTCATAGTTGCTGAATCTTCCGGCCTCGGCATAATTGATGAAACGGAAGATATTACCTCCGTACTCCAGGCCCTGAACCATGAATCGCAGTTCGGTACCGTCCTGCATTGTCCCGGATGCGATTGCGCGGTGCCCCGGAATTCCGTTGATGTCGGCCCTGCTTGAGGACTCTTCGTTGATGCCTTCCTGACTGGTAAACATCTCCACAGCTTCACGCGCATTGGAAGCATTTCCGGCAAAGGTGAAAATGGAAATGCCCTGCTGCTCGCCGTCGAAAAGCACAACCTGCCGCGCCTCGTTCTGCACGTTCCAGCCTGAAGGCACCGGGTACTGAAACTCGAGCTCGGGATGATAAAACTGTCCGTCCCTTGCAAACCCTTCTCTGGGATTCTGACCCAGAACTATCCCGTTGATCATCTCCATATACCGGCGCTCATTTTTCCGGGTTTGCTCGTACCCTTGCTGCCGGTATTCTTCGGAAAGGCTTATCATATTGCGTTCGCGGTCACCGGGATCGGGGTGGGACGAAAGATGGTTGGGAAGCGTGCCGCCGGCCCGTTGCGACAACCGCTGAAGAGTTCTGAAAAAAGCCGCTCCTTCGGAGGCATCAAAACCTGCCATGGCTGAATATTCCACGCCCAGACGGTCGGATTCACGCTCGTTATCCCGGCTGTAGCTCAGAAACAAAAGTTGAGCGGCCATACCGCCGATGTTGAGTACGTTCTCTGCCGAAATCCCGAATAATTCCTGCCCGGCGATGGCCCCGCCCACGAGGATAAGCTGTCCGGCCTGCTGCTCTAAAATTCGCTGAGAAGCATGACGCGCGGCTACGTGGCCGATTTCATGGCCGATGACTACGGCAAGCTGCGCTTCATTATTCATGTGCGCGAGCAGGCCTCTGGTAAAATAAATGTATCCGCCGGGAAGGGCGAACGCATTAACGATATCGCTGTTAAGTACCCGAAACGTGAATTCAGCTTCCCGGAATTTTGGTGACGTTGATTCTCGGCGCAGATGGCTGTACTGAAGCACTTCTTCGGAAAGCTCGGTGATGTAGGCCGAAAGCTCCTCATTCTCGTAAACGCCGTATTGTGCCACAATGTCTTTATCTACATCCCGGCCAATCTGTAGCTCCTGTTCCCAGCTATAAGCGAAGGCCCGGCGGTTGCCGCTCACCGGATTTTCCTCCAGCGTCATGCACGCAGAGGTGTAAAAAAGGATGAAGCCGAGTACCAGGGGAAAGGATGAATGGCGGGGTAGTGGATTCCGGAAAACTGAAAGGAAGCGTTTCATAGGCATCGCAAATTGATGATTTTCGAAGATAGGGTCGTTCTATATCTGTATTTGAATAATGGGATTACTGAAATAGATAGTCTAAAGATACTAAAGTTAACGGCGTGAAACACCGAAGATGCATAATCAGACCGCGCCCTGTGCGAGCATGGCATCGGCCACTTTAATAAAACCGGCAATTGCGGCTCCTTTCTCATAATTAACATGCTTGTCTTCCCGGCCGTATTCCACGCATTCATCATGGATGCGGTCCATAATATCATGAAGCTCCTGATCCACGGTTTCCTTGTCCCAGCTGAGGCGTTGAGCATTTTGCGTCATTTCCAACCCGGAGACGCTCACGCCGCCCGCGTTACTTGCTTTGCCGGGCGCAAAAAGTACTCCGGCATCATGAAAAGCCGCAACGGCATCACTGGTGCAGGGCATATTTGCACCTTCTGCCACACAAACAACATCGTTACCGATAAGTGATTTGGCTGCTTTTTTGTCGATTTCATTTTGAGTGGCGCAGGGCAGGGCAATATCGGCTTCCACCTCCCAGGGTGTGCCTTCATGGAAATCACACTCGAATTCTTCCGTGCACTCCCGGATGCGTCCGCGCCGGTTATTTTTTATATCCATGACGGTATTAAGCTGTTCCCGGCTTAGCCCGTCTTTCACAAATATGTAGCCGTCGGAATCCGACATGGTGAGCACCTTTGCGCCGGTTTCTATCGCTTTCATGCATGCGTATTGTGCCACATTTCCGGAGCCTGAGATCAAAATGCGGGCGTCATCAACTTCCTTGCCCGCCTGTTTCATCATGTGCTTGGTGAAATAGAGCAGACCGAATCCGGTAGCTTCCGGTCGAAGTAAACTGCCGCCGAAGGCAGGACTTTTTCCGGTTATTACGCCGTTAAACTGTGCGGTGAGCCGCTTGTAGTGACCGAAAAGAAACCCGATTTCCCTGGTGCCCACGCCTGCATCGCCGGCCGGAATATCGGTATCGGGGCCGATATGGCGAAAAAGCTCGTTCATAAAACTTTGGCAAAAGCGCATGATCTCGGCTTCGGAACGGCCGCGGGGGTTGAAATCCGATCCTCCTTTTCCACCGCCCAGAGGCAGGCCGGTGAGGCTGTTTTTGAAGGTTTGTTCGAATCCGAGAAACTTCAGAATACTCAGGTTTACGGTAGGGTGAAACCGAAGGCCGCCTTTGTACGGGCCGATGGCGCTGTTAAACTGAATGCGGAAACCCCGGTTGCAGCGCTCTTCACCCTTGTCGGTAAGCCAGGGGACCCGGAACTGAATAATACGTTCGGGTTCGGTCAGTTTTTCAAAAAGGGTGAAGCTGTTATACCGGCTTGAATCGGCTGCGAACGGAACCACCCACTGCATGACTTCCTGTACGGCCTGATGAAACTCTTCCTGATGAGGATCGCGCTCTTTCAAAAGCTTCATCAGATTATCGATAGTCAGATTGTCACGTTCACCCATAGTAAAATTAAATTAGTTACAAGAAGGTTTTGATAAACCATTTATTTTGCAGGGCCTTATGCAAATGCTTGTATGTTACACAATAATAGATGTGATACAAAGGCAGGCCCTGTTTATTCTTCTGCGTCGGAATTATAAGATCGCATCGCAAAAATAAACGAAATGATGGCGATAAAAGCACATACAACTATTAACGTAAAAACCGCCTGAGAAGCCGCATAGGGCCCGGTGTAGAGGTGATCCATCATCAGCCCGGCTACAGGCGGACCGAATCCGAAACCGGCAATACTAATTACAAAAAGATAAAGACCACCGGCAAGAGCACGCATTTCAGGTTTCACCATAAACTGTATAAGGGCCGCCGCCACACCGTTAAAGGATGATGAAAAAAGTACGGCGCAGCCAAGAAGAATCAGGGCCGTAAAGCCGTCATCGGCAAAAAGTCCGAGTCCGTATAACGGCACGGCTCCGGCCGCCGGAATAATGCCCGCCCAGAATCGCCGGGCTTTATTGCGGAGCGCCAGAAAATCGGCAAACCGGCCCATCAGAATAACGGTAACGGCCACACCAAACTGAAACCATCCGTAATGGCGCACGAGGTGGCCGCTCTGAAAGACATCGACCAGGATAGTCCCGACGTAGGCCAGCACCGTGTAGCCGATACAGGCCAGGGCCGCAAAACCCACCAGATGAAGCCGCACTGTTCGCTTCGCCAGAATGATGCGAAGATTGGCAAGGGTATCGGACACAAAGGTGCCGGATTGTGTTTTATTGGGACGGGCATCGCGGATAAAAAACCAGGCTACCGGAGCAAGGAGCAGGCCGGGAAGCCCTACCGTTATCATCGCCGTCTGCCAGTCGGTGGCATCGGCAACCGAACGCCCCACAAGAAACGAAAGCCCGATTCCGATAAATATACCGGCGGCATAGATGGAAAAAACACTTGCCCGCTTTTCCGGACTGAAAGTTTCCGCCAGCAGGGCATAAGCGGCCGGCCCCAGTGCAGCCTGACTAATCCCAAGAATCAGCCGGTAAACCACAAGCATGGTAAACGAAGCCGTAAAGCCACTCAATACGGTTACAAGGCTCCAGGTAAAAACGGCAAGAGCAAGCAGTTTACGCCTCGACCACCGGTCTGCGAGCCGCCCCATAGGAATGCCTGCAAGGGCGTAGATAATGGAAAAAGCCGTTCCGTAAAGCAGGCCGGTCTGCACATTCGACAACCCGAGATCATCACGGATTACATCGGCGAGAACAGCTACAATCTGACGATCCACAAAGCTGAGGACGTAAATCAGAAAAAGCAGCAGCAGCACCCAGAATTTATAGGAACGCATCATAAGCTGACTGCCGTAGGCTTAAAGAGTTGCTATAAAGCATCAGTTAAAATTTGGAATCAGAAAAGGCTGAATATACACCTTTGCGGTAAATGTGACGCCTGAATTTTGTTTAGATTTTGATTAACACATACGGGCGGGAATCATTCCTTTGGGAGGTGATTTTTTCCCACAAAAAAAGCCGACCGGGTTGCCGGTCGGCCTTCAGAATTTGCTTTGTTTTCAGCCGGGTTTTATCAGCCCAGTTTCAAAACAAGGTCGGCGGTGCGGGCGGAATAGCCTGCTTCGTTGTCGTACCAGCCAACAACTTTCACCAATTTGCCGTCCACTTTGGTAATTCCTGAATCGTAAATAACCGAGTGGGTATTACCGAGAATATCGGTTGAAACCAGCGGTTCGTCGCTGAATTCCAGAATACCTTTCATAGAACCGGAAGCAGCTTCTTTGAAAGCGGCCTGTACTTCATCGAGGGTTGTTTCTTTTTTTACTTCACAAGTGAAATCGGTCAGTGATCCGTCCGGCACGGGTACGCGAACAGCGCCGCCGTCGAGCTTGCCTTTCAGGTGGGGTAATACCAAGCCGACCGCTTTCGCAGCACCGGTAGTGGTGGGCACGATGTTCACGGCCGCAGCACGTGCACGGCGAAGGTCTGAGTGAGGACCGTCAACGGTACCCTGATCACCGGTATAGGCGTGGATGGTGGTCATAAAGCCTTTGACTACGCCGAATTTGTCGTCAAGCACTTTCACCATGGGTGCGAGGCAATTGGTGGTACAGCTTGCGTTGGAATAGATTTTGGTATCGGCATCGATATCGCTGTCGTTTACGCCCAGTACGATAGTTTTCACATCGCCTTTGGCCGGGGCCGAAATAACTACTTTCTTCGCACCGGCTTTAAGGTGTTTGGCCGAACCTTCATCGCTTGCAAAAAAACCGGTACACTCTATAACCGTTGTAACGCCCAGTTTGCCCCATCCGAGGTTTTCGGGGTTTCTGTCGGCCATAACCTTAATTTTATTGCCGTCAATTACAAGGTTGTCTCCTTCAGCTTTTACATCGCCGGGGTATTTGCCGTGTACTGAATCATATTTGAATAAGTGTGCAAGGGTGGCGGCATTGGTAAGGTCGTTCACAGCAACAACCTCAATTTTGTCGCTGAAATCCTTCATAATAAAACGTGTAACAAGACGGCCAATGCGCCCGAATCCATTAATACCTACTTTAATTTTACTCATATCTGAAAATCGTTAAAGTGTTATAGGGTGAATATACGTGATCAGTTTAGAACTGAAATAAGACATGGTTTTAAAAATTATATCTCTAATGAAAGTACCCAAATACGCTCTTTTTATCAAGAAAAACTAATACCGGTATGAGATTATGATTCATGTTTGTAATTATTTGTTTTGAAAGCGCTTCCACGGGTTAAGGACAGGTAATAGGAACCATTTATCACCTCATTTCTGCCGGTTCATCTCAAGAGCACTTGGATACAGTAAACGGTTGCTGCCCATGCGTTAAAGAAACTACTCGGGGCCGGATTAATGAATTCAACCTCTCATCGTTGCATTACAAACAATGACACTCAAACTGTTAAAAAAAATGTGGAACCGACTGTGTATCATACCTGTTCAGTATCTTGAATCCCTACCGGAGGTTTCAAATAATCATACGTAACCAACTCATGTATCTATTCGCTGCGACCTTTTACCTGCTAATTGTTTTTACCGGGAGTTTTTCCGGGGGCATTGATCTTAAACCTAACACATCTGCATCCGAGGACACCCTTAAGGTGGATTTGGAAGAAGTCAGAATCGAAGCGGCCCGGCTTACCGAAACGGCTGCTTCAGCTCCCCTTGGATTTTCTTCCGTCAATATTTCCGAAGCCAGGCGAACAACCGCCCCCGGCCTCACCCTTACAGAACCGCTGCGAGGGATTCCCGGCCTGTGGGTGAACGACCGTAACAACTACGCCGTGGGGGAACGTATTTCGGTTCGCGGTATGGGATGGCGGGCTGCGTTCGGGGTTCGCGGCATCAATATCCTGATGGACGGTGTGCCGCTTACCATGCCCGACGGTCAGTCAATTATGAGCCTGATCGACCCGGCCTTTATCAAGGATGTGGAAGTGATTCGCGGCCCTGTTTCCGGTTTTTGGGGGAATGCGGGAGGAGGAGCCATTTTGCTTTCCACCGCTCATTTTAGTCCCGAGCCGGGCGTCAGAACCCGCGTGACGGCCGGAAGTTTCGGGTTCAACAAGCAGGATGTAGAAGCAGGATTTAGCTCCGGTGGAAACCGCTATATGATTTACGGTTCAAGGATGTATCAGGACGGTTTTCGTGACCACAGCCAGTTTGAGGCGTGGCGATTCGGAGGACATGCCGATATCGCCCTGGATGACCGCTCCCGGCTTCGGCTCACAACCGCACTTCTGGAATCACCGACAAGCAAAAATCCCGGCGCCCTCACTCTGGAAGACGCCACGCAGTCGCCCGATATGGCCAATCCCGGCTCGGTAAACCAGAATGCGCGAAAAATAACGCGCCACGGTCAGTTCGGAGCCGCTTACAGCCTGATGTTTGATGATGCCGATCTGAACATAAACGCCTGGGGACTTGGTCGAAAACTTCAAAATCCTCTTCCTTTTGCCTGGATTCAGGTGGATCGCCTTGCGGGTGGCTTTCGCTCAACCTGGCAGCAGCGAATGGAGGATTTCAGCTGGGGCGTAGGGCTCGATGCGTCGGTGCAGTCTGACAGCCGCAGAAACTGGGTGAATCAGGGTGGGGATCAGGGTGAACTCACGCTCGATCAGCAGGAGGATGTGTACAGCCTGGGTGGATTTTCGCGCATCAGTGTTCCGTTCGGCCCGCTTACCGTATCAGCGGGGGTACGGTTTGATGTGCTTGATTTTAACAATAACGACCGGTTTATGACCGGCACGGACGATGCCTCCGGAAGCCGGCGGTTTCAAACCCTTAGCCCGATGGCAGGAATAAGTTATGATTTCGGAGACTGGCTGGCGTTTGTCAATTACAGCACCGGATTCGAGTCTCCGACTACAACGGAGCTGGTCAATCGTCCGGATATGACGGGCGGGTTCAACCCGGATTTACAGCCCGAGCGAAGCCACGGTTTCGAACTGGGCACGCGCGGACAAATTCCACAGCTTAATATGCAGGTGGATGCGGCTCTGTTCACCATGCAGGTGCGCGATCTGCTGCAACAGTTTCAGGTTGATGAGGACGGACGCGATTTTTACCGCAACGTGGGCTCAACCCGCCATAATGGTGCAGAGCTGTTTATCGACTGGGAGCCGGTGCCGATGCTTTCGGTTATCGCAGGATACGGATTCAGCGATTTTACTTTCAGCAGCGACGAACTGGTGCAGGGCGATGAATCTCTGAAGGGAAACCGTCTGCCGGGCATTCCGCAACATCGTGTAAGCGGGTCGGTGCAGTACCGCCACGGTGACTTACAGCTGAGGCTGGAGTCTGAATTCAGCAGCGAATATTATGTGGATAGCCGAAACACGGCCGTGAACGATGACTACAGCTTGTTTAATGTGAATGTTTCCTGGATTGAGGCTGAGCTTTTTCCCGGCTGGCTGATAACGCCGTTTGTACAACTGAATAACATATTCGATGAGCGCTACAACGGTTCGGTAATTATTAACGGTTTCGGCGGCCGTTTTTATGAACCGGCTCCTGGCCGAAACTGGCAGGCAGGAATCAACGTGCGGTTTGTTTATTGATACAGCTGCATGACGCTAAACCATCCTCAATCCATCATATAAATCAGCACGGCTAACGAAGCGCTGCGGTAGAGCATGAATTCAAAATCCTCGTCCTCTGAAGCGTCCACAAGGGCTGCTGCGAGCACGGGATCATCGTATGCATTGTTCCGTCGCATATCGTCAAAAACATTATTAAGCCGGTGAAGAGACCGCGCCCGGGATTCCTCAAAGGCCGATGCGGCTTGCTTCGTGCAGTGCAAAAATGCCCCGATGGTTCCGGGGTCCTGCAGCAACCAGAAATCCCGCACTTCGGGCGCTGCCTGACCGCCGCTGATGTGTATCCGGCGTTCCGCAGTTGAAGTAAGGAGTTCCCGGTAGGCGTCCCGGCTTGTATTATCCAGCAGTTCTTCTGCCAGTAAATAGTCTTCAAGCTCGGCAAAAGCCACCAAAAATTCTTCGCCTGCCGGGGAGTGTTCATCCAGACACTGGTTTAGCTCAAGGTAGTGAGCTGGAAGTCGCGCGCAGGCGGCCGATAAAAAGAGGGCTATCAGAAAAACCGAAAAGGTGGTGCGAATACGCATAAACGTGAGTATGAGGTCAAAAAAAATGCCGGATATTGCTATCCGGCAGGAAGTATAAAAAGCTCATGATCTGTCCATCAATCAAAAAAGACTGTTCACGAGTTTCTGTGCCTCATCCTGGATCTGTTTCAAGTGGGCCTCACCTTTAAAGCTTTCGGTGTATATCTTATAGATATCTTCGGTTCCGGAAGGCCTTGCGGCAAACCAGCCGTTTTTGGTCACCACTTTGAGTCCTCCGATTGCCGCGCCGTTGCCGGGGGCGTGAGTGAGCTTGGCGATGATATCCTCTCCGGCAAAACTTTCGGAGGTAATATCGGAGGCTTTCAGCTTACCCAGCTTTGTTTTTTGGTCCTTGGTGGCCGGAGCATCGAGGCGTTCATACACGGGCTCTCCGAAATCCTTAGTGAAATCCGCGTAATGCCGGGATGGGCTTTTACCGGTTTTGGCCATCATTTCGGCTGCAAGCAGGTTCATGATAATGCCGTCTTTATCGGTGGACCAGGGGCTGCCGTCGAACCGCAGAAAACTGGCACCTGCGCTTTCCTCTCCACCGAAGCCGTACTCACCCTTATAAAGACCGTCCACAAACCATTTGAAGCCAACCGGAACTTCAGAAACTTCCCGGCCGATAGATTCGGCTACGCGGTCGATCATGGAGCTTGAAACCAGTGTTTTGCCGATTTTAAGATCTTTTTTCCACTCAGGGCGATTCTGAAATAAATACCAGATGGCAACGGCAAGGTAGTGATTCGGATTCATAAGCCCGTCTTTGGTAACAATACCGTGGCGGTCGAAATCCGGGTCGTTGCCGAAGGAAATATCAAATTTGTCTTTCAGGTTGATGAGGCCGGCCATTGCGTAGGGAGAGGAGCAATCCATCCGCACTTTGCCGTCTTTGTCCACATGCATGAAGCTGAAGGACGCATCAATTCTCGGATTTACAACCGTGAGGTCGATTCCGTAATGATCAGCAATTGCCGGCCAGAACGCAGCACCCGATCCACCCATAGGGTCGGCCCCGATTTTGAGGCCCGATTCCCGGATAAGCTTCATATCAACCACGTTTTCAAGGTCTTCCACGTAGGGAGTAACGTAGTCATAGAAATGCACATGGGGACCTTCAACGGCATCTTCATAATCCATTTTGAGGACATCTTTCAGCCCGCTGTCGAGGATGTGATTGGCCCGGTCCTGAATCCACTTGGTCGTTTTAGAGTCGGCCGGTCCGCCGTGGGTCATATTGTACTTGATACCGCCGTCTTCAGGCGGATTATGTGAAGGTGTAATGACAACCCCGTCGGCAAGCGAGCTTTTGTTGTCTCGATTGTGGGTGAGGATGGCATGTGAAATTACCGGTGTGGGCGTATAGCCGTCGTTTTGCTGTATCATCACATGTACCCCGTTGGCAGCAAAAACACGAGCAGCGGTTTGAAGCGCGGCTTCAGAGAGCGCATGGGTATCCATTCCCAGATATAGCGGCCCGTCAATACCTTTTCTCTTCCGGTATTCACAAACAGCCTGACTGATGGCCAGAATATGATTCTGATTAAAGGAACAGTTAACGGATGTTCCGCGATGTCCCGATGTTCCGAAACTCACCGCTTGAACCGGGTCATCTGAATTGGGTTTGAGGGTATAATACTTACTGACCAGCCTCGGAATATTAATCAACAGATGTTCGGGTGCCTTCTTGCCCGCCAATTCGTGCTTTGCCACGTGCTATCCTCCAGGATTTTTCAGTTTGGATGATTGAGTGAAATAATGATGATTTTTTAAATAAAAATATGTACTGCTTCTGACTCACTGAAGCATGGCTTTTATGAATCTTCAGTGCGTTCCGCTACGTTTCGGCACCTCGCCGACAGACCGTATTAATCTATGAATCCCTATTCTAAAAGCCTGATTCCGAAAGAATATCAAAGTATTGGTAGTAGCTGTAATGTGTGTCTCAAACTACAGGATTACTAAACTCCTCCGCACGTTAATCGCCTCGGCTTATTACCGGCAGAAGTACTAAAGTGATAAAAACCCGCAAATGTTGCAACTCTGAAAATCATTATTCCCGGTATGAAACGGTCAAATCCCGTTGATTAATAGCAGTTCTGTTTAGTGTTCAGGGTGATGTCGTTTTTCCAGCTCGCCGATGAGGTCTTCCAGCGCGAATCCGCGCTCGGTTAAAAGTACCATCAGGTGGAAAAGCAGGTCCGATGCTTCATACAGAAATTCGCTGTCGTCCTCGTTCTTTGAGGCAATGACCGTTTCAACGGCTTCTTCGCCTACTTTTTGGGCAATTTTATCCACTCCTTTACGGAACAGGGAAGTCGTATAGGAACCTTCCGGCATGTCGGTTTTACGTTTTTGCAGCAGGCGCTGAAGCTTGAACAAAAAAGCACCGTCGGATTCCGGTACTAAATCAGGAGTAAAAAAACAGGATTCGGAGCCGGTATGGCAGGTCGGCCCATCCGGTTGCGCACGGACCAGAAGAGCGTCGGCGTCACAATCAATTCGCATATCTTGCAAGCGCAGGTAGTTGCCCGAGGTAGCTCCTTTTTCCCATATTTCCTCCCGGCTGCGGCTGTAGAAGGTTACGTTTCCGGTTTCAAGGGTGAGCCTGATTGCCTCTCGGTTCATGTAGCCGAGCATGAGTACGCGGAAATTATTCGCATCCTGAACGATTGCGGGCACGAGGCCGTCCGGGCCGAATTTGACGGAATCAACAGAAAAAGACATGAGTTGATGTTTGCAGATTAAAGGGTGATGCGGACCGGTACGGATGCGTCGTGCATGCGCTGTTTAAGGTCGGAAATCTCGATTTCACGGAAATGAAAAATACTGGCGGCCAGAACGGCATCCGCTTTGCCCTCCTTTACGGCCTCAATGCAATGTGCGCAGGTTCCGGCCCCGCCGCTGGCAATAAGCGGAATGCGTACGGTATCGGAAATACGTTGCAGCAGCTCTGTATCGAAACCGGATTTGGTTCCGTCCCGGTCCATACTGGTGAGCAGGATTTCGCCTGCGCCTCTTTTTTCAACTTCGGCGGCCCAGACAATGGCATCCAGGCCGGTATCGTAAGTGCCCGATTTGGTGAATATGTGCCAGCTATCGCCAGTGCGGCGGGCGTCCACGGCGGCAACTACGCACTGACTTCCGAATCGATCGGCGGCTTCGGTTATGAGTTCGGGCCGCTCAACAATGGCGCTGTTCAGGGAGATTTTGTCGGCCCCGGCCGAGAGCAGCTCTCCGATTTCCTCCGTACTCCGGATGCCTCCGCCCACGGTAAACGGTATGGTGATGTTCCGGGCGATTTCACGAACAAGCGCCACCAGGGTTTTGCGTTTCTCGTTGGTAGCGGTAATGTCCAGAAATACAAGTTCATCGGCCCCTTCCTGGGAATAACGCACCGCCAGCTCAACAGGGTCGCCCGCATCGCGAAGCCCAACAAAATTTACGCCTTTAACGGTGCGTCCGTTTTTGATATCGAGGCAGGGAATAATTCGTTTGGCGAGCATGGTAACGTAGTGTTGGATGTAAGGCTAAAG
>PXDL01000399.1 GCA_003566395.1 Balneolia bacterium
GAAGAGGCGGGATGGCAGGCCCCCGAGCAGTTTTCTGCAAAAGGAAGAGATGGAGAAACCGATATTTACGGTATAATTATCCGGCCGACAAACTTTGATCCGAATCAGAGCTACCCGGTGATTGAATATATTTACGCCGGCCCGCACAGTAATTTTGTGCCGAAATCCTTCATGAACTACAGCAATATGATGTCCCTTGCAGAACTTGGGTTCATCGTTGTGCAAATTGACGGAATGGGCACAGCCAACCGGTCGAAAGAGTTCCATGATGTTGCGTGGCAAAATCTGGGAGACGCCGGATTACCAGACAGGATTCTCTGGCATGAAGCCGTAGCCGAGCAATACTCGTGGTATAATAATGAGAGAGTAGGAATTTACGGACGATCCGCCGGGGGACAGAGCTCCACCGGAGCACTTCTGTTTCATCCCGAACACTACCACGTAGCCGTTTCATCCGTGGGCTGCCACGATAACCGGATGGATAAAATCTGGTGGAATGAGCAGTGGATGGGCTGGCCAATCGGGCAACAGTACGACGATGCATCCAACATCGTACACGCCGATAAACTGGAGGGCAACCTGCTTCTTTTTGTGGGTGAACTGGATACAAACGTAGATCCCGCATCCACCTACCAGCTTGCGGACGCCTTGATTAAAGCGAATAAAGATTTTGATTTTCTGAGCATACCCGGTGCGGGTCACGGATCGATTGGTGATTATGAAGAGCGAAAGCGCCGTGATTTCTTTGTGGAGCATCTGCTTGGGAAACGGGCACCAAACTGGAATCAGCTGAGTACGCAGTGAGAAGGACGGAGTGGTTCTCGCGAAGGAGCAACGGCGCAAAGGTGGTGAGGCGCAGCGATGAAATGGTCTTTTTGGACTCTATTTCTTATTTCGAACTGGCGTTGGGTATGAAATCATTTAAACCACCGTTGTAATGGATATATTGACAGTAAGCAATGTGGAATATTAGGACCATATTTCTCATCAATTATTGAACAAACCCGCAGCAGATGAAAAATAATCGATACGTTTTCACTTCTTTTTTGATGATGGGACTGCTGTTTGCAGGGTGCAGCAGTACAAACGAAACCCGTTCGGGCGAAACCAGGGCGAATCAGCAGCCGGATATCGAAATTCATGATCCGTCACTTCGCCTCTCCGATTATTTGCAGCGTGTCGGCGGAGTGGATATTCACGAAACCGGTGGAATTATATCGGTGATTATCCGGGGGAATTTCTCTTTTGAAGCCGAAACGCAGCCGCTGTATGTAATTGACGGTGTTCGGTCGGGCCACGACTACAATCGTGTTGAGCGTATGGTACCGGTTCAGAATATTTCATCTGTACAAATTTTGAAAGGATCAGAAGCCTCAGTACGATACGGACTCGCAGGCAGCAATGGGGCCATTGTTATCCGTACAAAGTAGGCTTATGTAAGGGTGACACTCCACAATAAACTCCATAATGATCAAAAAGGTATGGGATCCAAGTTGATACCTCGCGGGTTTTGCCCCGAAGTACTTCAGTACAAAATTTTTCATGAATCATGATGTAAACTTACGAATGGAGCGATCCCGCGGTTCTGAGAGCTGTTTATTTTTATGGATAGTACTTCCGCTATTTCTGCTGATAGCTTCATGCGCGTCAGATGAGTCTCCGGATTCAGAATATAGCAGCAGGACTGCTCTTGATGAGCGCCTGACCGATAAAGAACTGATCGCCCGCCGCCATTGTGCCGGATGCCATATCTACCCGGAACCGGATCTTCTCGATAAAAATACCTGGCTCACACAAACCCTGCCCGCGATGGGGCCGCATCTTGGAATTTTTGAATATGAGGGAGAAGAGTACCCGCTGGATGAGACAGATAACCTTCCTGAAAATTTCTATCCGGATTACGAAGTTGTTACAGAAGAGGAGTGGCAGGCCATTCTCGATTTTTATGAAGAGATGGCTCCTGAACGGCTTGAACGGGAAAGTGATATTGCTGAAATCCGTCGTGAAAATCATATTTTTGAACCGGTCAGACCGCCTTATCGGCCTGAGATACATCCCATGGCAAGCGCGGTTAAAATGGATCCGGCCAACGGACTGATTTTCCTTGCTGATGCCAACCTTGGCCGCATGTTAGTTTATAATCGCGATCTCGACATTGTAGATACCTTTGAAGTGCCGGCTGCTATTTCACATATCGCCTTTACCAACGATCCATCCGAGCCGGGAAGGAGAGAGCTGTTGATTACCTACATCGCAAATATCAATCCATCGGATGCCAAAGATGGGTTCATTTCACGTGGGTGGTTTGATCCGGATAGCGGACGTGGTGAGTTTGACGAACGGATTATAGAGAATCTCGCCCGTCCGGTGGAATCACTGTTGGCAGACCTCAATCAGAATGGCGAACCAGATCTGATCGTGAGTGAATTTGGCCACAGGGAAGGATCTGTTTTCTGGCTGAAAGGGGAGGGGAATGGAAAATTTCATCAGCAAAAAAACACGCTGATCAACACACCCGGCTGCCTGGATAGCGAAATCATTGACTGGACCGGAAATGGGCGTCCAGATATTCTTGCGCTCTGTTCACAGGTAGACCAGGCGATCTACCTGTTTGAGAATTTAGGCGATGGGGAATTCAGCCGTCAGACGCTTCTTCAGTTCCCAATCACCGCGGGATCCAGCTCTTTTGAACTGCACGATTTTAACAACAACGGCCGCCCTGATATTCTCTATACAAGCGGGGATAATGCCGACTACTCCATGATGTATAAACCGTATCATGGTGTATATATTTATGAGAATGAAGGCAACAATCAGTTTTCTGAAAAATGGTTCTACCCGATAAACGGGGCATACCAAGCGATTGCTAAGGATTTCTCAGGAAATGGACATCTTGATATTGCGGTCTCATCCTTTTTTGCGGATTATTCCCGCAAGCCGTATGAAGGGTTCATATTTTTTGAGAATGAAGGAAATACCACATTCATCCCGTTTCATCCACCGGAGGCGTCGTATGGCCGCTGGATCGCAATGGATGCCGCAGACATTACCGGGGACGGAACAGATGATATTGTGCTTGCAAACTTCTCTATGGGTCCTACAAAAGTACATCAGCAGGTTCAGGCCATTTTAACTCAAAGTCCGCATCTGCTGGTCTTGAAAAACCTGTCTGCTTCAAGTAACTAAAATACAAAGGGAGTTGAGATGTAAAGTTATTTTTAGTCCTGGATAATTCCGGTCAATATTACGCTTTTCTCATATTTACTGACCTGAGATATAACTGGACTTTTGAATCTCCTGGTAAAATAGTGTTGTAAAAAATCTTTTTTTCTGAATAAAGCTGATCTGAAGGAGAGAACAGGCACTTTTGCACACCTGATTTACCTCTTCTCTCCACTTAGAAAGGGATTATCTACAAATTCTGACAAACAAAAC
>PXDL01000141.1 GCA_003566395.1 Balneolia bacterium
CACTGGAGATTTAAAATTATATCTAAATCATTGTGATTTGATTTAGATTTACTCATATAATAGCGGCGAATTAAGTCTATATATTCGATATTCGCTAAAAAGGTACTCACTGATTTTAATGAGGCAACAGTATTTCTCAACTTTGTATTCTTAGGCTATGAAAAAATTTAAAGCAGGTATTCTTGGTGCAACAGGGGCCGTAGGCCAGAAATTTGTGCGTCTGCTGGCCGATCATCCCTGGTTCGAAATAAGCGCCCTGGGAGCATCCGAGCGCTCGGCCGGCAAATCCTACCGCGAAGCGGTAAACTGGATCGAAGCAGTCGAAATCCCGGCACACGTTGCCGGTCAAACGGTTAAGGATTGTAGTCCTGAAGCTATGGCCGGCGTGGATTTTGTGTTTTCCGGTCTTGACGCAGCCGTGGCCGGTGATATTGAGAAATCCTTCGCTACGGCCGGGATTCCGGTGGTCACCAATGCCAGGGTCTATCGCCGCGAACCACATGTGCCGCTGCTGGTGCCGGAAGTTAACCCGGACCATGTTATGCAAATTCATAAACAGAATTTTCATCCCGATGGCAAAGGATTTATAGTAACCAATCCCAATTGTGTTTGTGTGCCGCTTACGCTGAGCATGAAACCGCTGGCCGATGCCTTCGGAATCGAATCGGTTGTTGTCGTAAGTATGCAGGCGATTTCCGGAGCAGGTTATCCGGGCGTTCCAAGCCTCGATATAACATCCAACGTGATGCCTTATATCAGCGGTGAAGAAGAAAAAATAATGTGGGAACCGCTTAAGGTAATGGGCATGCTCAATGACGACGGCACGGTCACCAATGCTGATTTCGGTATTCATTCTTCGGCTTTCCGGGTTCCCGTTGTGGAAGGGCATTTACTGTCCGTGATCGTAAAACTGAAAAAACAAGGCGTTTCTGAAGAGGAGGCGCATCAGGCATTCAGAAACTGGAAAAATCCGCTGGCCGGGCTCGAACTACCGTCCTCTCCCGTCGAACCGGTGAAACTGATGGACGACCCCCGCTATCCTCAGCCCAGACTCCATTCCGGAAGAGAAAACGGAATGCAGGTTTCGGTAGGAAGACTGAGAAAAGCAGGTCTGTTCGACTTCGCCTACACTGCCCTGGGCCATAACACCATCCGGGGCGCGGCGGGCGGGGCCGTTCTGAACGCCGAGCTGCTGGTTAAAAAAGGATTGATAACATAAACCTGAACAGCGTCTTATCCGACAAATTTAAATTATTGCATCGTATGACTTTGACCGACATCCAGGCCTACATCACAAAAACAGCCAAAGGCGGAAGCCCGACTGCTCCGCGCGATTTTTATGAAATATATGAGCACTTTCTGAGCGGACTTGAAGACGGAAGTATCCGCTCGGCAAGTAAACATGGTGAAACATGGAAGGTGAATGCCTGGGTAAAGCAAGGAATTCTACTCGGCTTCAAATATGGGAAAGTGGTCCCTATGGGCACCGACTCCAGCTTCAAGTTTTTTGATAAACATACCTACCCGACGCAGTATGTGAACGGCACGGAACGGAATATCCGGGTGGTTCCGGGTGGGTCAACCATCCGTCGTGGCGCATTTGTAGCCGACAACGTAACCATGATGCCGCCCATGTACATCAATGCAGGCGCGTATGTAGGTGAGGGCAGTATGATTGATTCTCATGCGCTTGTAGGCAGCTGTGCACAGGTAGGCAAGCGGGTTCACCTGAGCGCCTCGGCACAGATAGGCGGGGTGCTTGAGCCGATAGGTGCGGTTCCCGTAATTGTGGAAGACGACTGTATGATTGGCGGGAATACCGGCATTTACGAAGGTACCGTAGTGCGTGAAGGGGCCGTAATCGGTGCCGGTGTGATTTTAACCAAATCCACGCCGGTATATGACATCGTCCATGAAACTATTCTGAAAGGCTCGGCAGATGCACCGCTTGAAATTCCTGCAAACGCGGTTGTTATTCCGGGAACAAGGAGCCTGAGTGGAAGTAGCTGGGCGGTGGAAAACGGGCTTGGCATTCAGTGTCCGGTTATCATAAAATACAGGGACGATAAAACAGATTCGGCCACTGCTTTGGAAAAACTATTGCGCTGAAAGTTTTACGGACCGAAGCCGGCACTAACAGCGCCGGGGTTCAATTTAGTCGTCCGGCGGGCCCTCATTCTGAGCGCGAACCATGATTTCCGTATGGCGCAGCCTCAGCGCTTTCACAAAGCGGTTCGCCTCAGAACGTTCTCGATTGCGTAATTTCAGCAAAAGGGAAATACCGTCGCTGCCGGGGATAGAGGAAAAGGCATCGAGGCTGAGTGATTTAAGTTCAAGCGAGTGAGACAGCAGCCCCTTACGGTATTCGAAATCCTTGATTTGAGAAATCGGAATCCGGAACTCCGTACCTGCTGTTTGCTTTTGTTCTGATGTGCCGGTATTTGTTATGCTAAGAACAAGGTCGTCCCCACGCAGTTTTAGCTGCCCTTTGGGAGTTTTCCAACGAGCGGAAGGCCCGTAAATCCGGACTTGTAAAAGAAAAAGTTCGCCCATTAGTTCTTTATAATCAATATTTTAAGACGTGAAATTAAAATTTTTGATAATTTTTTGTAAGGAATTTGATTATTATAACTCCTGTAGGTGTGTTCCGAAGGGAAACAGAGATACCCTTCAACACCTATTCTACAGTCCAAAAGGGCCGGCTGCCGGGAGGAGTCGGCCTTTTTCTGTATAAGAAAGATTTGCAAAGCCTTTTATACATGTGGCATGCCTCCATTTGGTTTCGGAAAGTTAGAGGTTTGAGGTTCAAGAATGATATTCTGAAATGTAAGAAAAAGGCCGGGTCAGGCCGTGTTAAAAGTGCTACTTGACGTAAAACAGACAAATCTTGCCCTTCAACGGCTTTTGCTGCTTCTACGGCAGCGTTCGCTACAGTATTTGACCGAGTCCCAGTTCGTTTTCCATTTCTTCCGCCAACTAAACGGTTTACTGCAAGCCGGACAAATTTTTGAGGGCAGATAGGCTTTATTTCCTTTATGTCCGGACATGAGGAGAAGTTGAAGTTGTTTAGCTTCCGTTAATTGATGTTGGGTAGGCTTTGAAAACTCCGAGGAGGTTCATCGCGGCCATTTAACGGCATTCGCTAAGATATAGCCTGCTTTGGGCATTATCATCTTACCGGAAAACCTCAGCGGAGTGCGGTTGCGAATAAATATCATGTTGAGAGATGACAATGGAGCGTTGAATAAAACTGAAAGTCTAAAGGGACTTAGATATCTGCATCGCGGCAAGATTCCGCGGAGGTTCAACACTTCATTCACTTAATTTTCGCAGGTTTACTCTGCTTAGTTTTATTATCTCCACAACGGAAAAACCTCCGTGGAGTTCCCGCGGAGGTTCATCGCGGCCATTTAACGGCATTCGCTAAGATATAG
>PXDL01000464.1 GCA_003566395.1 Balneolia bacterium
CTTTGTCCCGATCTTTGTCTCGATCTTTGTCAGAGGGGACAACGACAAGGATCGCGACAAGGATAACGACAAGGATAAAATCCCTCCTCATCTTTGTCCCGATCTTTGTCTCGATCTTTGTCAGAGGGGACAACGACAAGGATCGCGACAAGGATACGGTCTCTCTCCCATCTTTGTCTCGATGATTTTGCTATCTCCATCTTAATCATCAAGACGATTTCGCAAGCCAAGAATTAATGGAACAGCTCTAGCTAAGATGTTTTTGCCCTTATCAACATTGGCTCCAAACTTTATAGACAATATGTCTAAGCATACTCCAGTCCGAATAGCGGAATTTTGTGCTATATCCAGAAACCGTATCTGTTCCGCATCGCTGAACCGGCCATTTCCTTCTGCTATGTTTAACACAAGACTAGTCGTGCTCTTGTCCAACCTCTTTGCGTAACCGGTGCTGATTGGTGATATCTCTAATAGTGTATCAAACCAGACAATCAGTTCCAGCGCCACTTTATAGGCATCCAACTTCTCGTGAGAGAAATAAGGCCCAGAGACATATTCCTCGGGCTTTTCCCTGATATAGTCACTCTGTGAATCACGCAATTTAATTGTCATGTTGACCACAGATTTCATAATCTCTTTGCCGATGTGAAGCTGTCTATTAGACAGCATTTTTTTGCAATGGCATATATCCAAGCATGCAGCGCATTCCAACGCCGAACCAATTGCCATATTGAAGTAACGATTTCTGTCGCTACGTGAACGCCGACTATTCCCGTTTGCGATGTTTTCAACCACGCTATCTGCCGCCCGATTCCAATGATCAAGAACAATCGCACTATATTCAATCTCGGCAAGAGCTGCATGGCTCCACGAGATAAATTTCAATCCCTCTTGGTAGCCATACAGTTTTTCATGCCCTATTGATGTATCCATAATTAACATTCACCTTGTTTTATTGAAGGGTCATTTTGTATTGTATCGAAAATTTGTACAAGGATAAAATCCCTCCCCATCTTTGTCCCGATCTTTGTCTCGATCTTTGTCATAGGGGACAACGACAAGGATCGCGACAAGGATCGTGACAAGGATCACGACAAGGATAAAATCTCTCCCCATCTTTGTCTCGATCCTTGTCCTGATCTTTGTCGATGGGGAGAACGACAAGGATCGCGACAAGGATCACGACAAGCATAAAAATCATATACGCATTATTCTGTCCCGAAATATTCATAATATTACACTATATGTATAAATATCACAACTTTTGATGATTGCAATCGCGAGCTGATACGATAATCTGAGTGCATCATTTGGATATCACATTATGGAGGTAAGGCATGGGTGGGTTGGACTATATTGTAATCCTGTTTTACATATGCACCATTTTTGTCGTAGGTGGAATATACGGCACAAAGGTAAAAAACAAAAACGATATGTTTGTGGCGGGCGGCCATGCTCCGTGGTGGGTATCGGGGGTGAGCGGGTTCATGACCATGTTTTCGGCCGGTACGTTTGTCGTGTGGGGTGGGATTGCCTACAAACACGGTCTTGTGGCGGTAAGTATAAACATGTGCTATGGAATTGCGGCCCTGCTGGTCGGCTATTTTGTGGCGGGACATTGGCGCAAATTGGGTATCAGCACGCCGGCGGAATATCTGCAGCTCCGATTCGGTAAAAAGGCAATCCACTTCTATACCTGGACAATGATGCTCTACCGGATGGGGGGAACTGCGGTTGCCTTGTATTCTTTGGCCGTGGTTGTTACGGCGCTTATCCCTATCGAATCGCAGATCTTTCTGAGAGATGTCGCCACCGGCAACCTGTCTTTGACCTGGGCTGTTGTCATTTTGGGCACAATAGTTGTCATATATACCATGGCAGGGGGATTATGGGCCGTATTGATGACGGATGTGCTCCAGTTTATCGTCTTGAATCTGGCCGTCATCTTCATAGTTCCGCTGATGTTCATGGAAATTGGCGGCATCGGCGAGTTTATAGCCTCGGCTCCGGATGATTTCTTCCTGCCTACCAGCGGCGGATTCACCTGGTTCTTCCTGGGCGGCTGGGTTGCCATACATTTCTTCATGATTGGCGCGGAATGGGCGTTCGTGCAGAGATATTTGTCTGTACCGGACGAAACCGAAGCCAAAAAATCCGCCTATCTGTTCGGAATTCTATATCTGGTCAGTCCACTCCTGTGGCTACTGCCGCCATTGCTGTATCGCGGAATTGATCCGAATGCAAATCCGGAAGAGGCCTATATCCTGGCCTCCCGAACCGTCCTGCCGCCAGGTATGCTTGGACTGATGGTTGCGGCAATGTTTTCGGCCACGGCCAGCCTGATGAGTTCCCAGTTGAATGTGTTCGCCGGAGTTTTGACCAGTGACTTCTATAACAATCTCCTGCACCCGAGGGCTTCCGATAAACACATTGTGCGGGTCGGAAGGATAATGACCGTCGTTCTGGGTGCGGCCCTTATTCTGATTGGCGTTTCCGTACCCGCCATGGGCGGGGCAGAGGCGGTTATCCTAAGTATTACCAGCCTGCTCGTAGGCCCGCTGCTACTGCCCTCGATTTGGGGATTGTTCAGCAAGCGCCTGACTGCATCCGCCATATGGCTGACTGCGCTTATCAGTTTCGCGATCGGATTTCTGCTGAAATTCGGTTTCGCAAACGGCGCATGGCTGGCCGATATAGGCGCGTTGGCAGGCTTCGCTGACTTTCTAGCGGCCAATACAAAAAGTGTGGATATATTCTCGGGGGTTGTAGTCCCTCTGCTTATAATTCTGATCGTTCAGTGGCGGACCAAGGATCAGGTCAGTCAGGGCTGGAAGAATGTTCAGCAAAAGACCGCTGAATATGAAAAGGCTCCCAAAGGCCGCCCCAGCAGTCTGCCGGTCCGGATCATCGCTTGGACTATCGGGTCGTATGCGGTTCTAATGCTTGCCTTGGGGATTATCAACCGAAACACGGTTTTATATATATTTGCCTTCGTCCTGTTCGTAATTGCGGCACTGGCGGGATGGGCCGCTTTCCATTTGGTTAAAAAGTCAGCGGTGTGAGCGGGTTCTCGTGAAGTTGAATTTCACCATCAAAACTTGAACTAGCATAGGAGCCATAGAATCATGAAAAAAACAATCCGTTCTCTTATCCTTATATTGCTGCTCTTGTTTTTAGCCGAAGTGGCCAGCGCACAGCCCCCGGATCAAACGTATGCCGTGGAGGCAAAAAGCGCTGAAAGCTTCGTGGTGCGGACGGAGACAGCCGGCGAATGGGAGTTTAACATGCGGTTTGCCGTATTCTATTCGTCGACAGATCCGAGGATGGAAATGCGTGGCGGCGGCGCCGGGGTGCGCTACAATGTGGTATCCTGGTTTAACGAGGCGCTGGATGAAGAAAGCGAAACCGTCCAGCAGATCGAAGAC
>PXDL01000033.1 GCA_003566395.1 Balneolia bacterium
CCGGGGTAATTAAGCCAACGAATTTGGCCCGAGCCGCGATGTCGATCAAGTTGAGATGCTTCCGAGGGCCGACCAATGGTAGTAGTCCAAAATCCCCAGCTCGAATTCACCTTCTCTTACCTTTTGTGCAGACAAAAGGTAACCAAAAACCGCCGGCTGTGGAAGATTTTCTTATGCAGAGATGTCATTGGTAGCATCAATAATGTGGTAGGGGTATGCAAAAGACATGAGTGTGAACCCTTTTAAATGAGAAATCTCCTTCGGTATAAAATTACCGATGCCGTAATCAACGCCGGTGTGTGTCCAGCGAATAACCACGGATTATCACGAATTCATTTGAATATTTGCTGACACTGCTGACACTGCTGACACTGAAAAAAACTAAAATATCTGCGCAAACCCGCCAAATCTGCGTCATCAGCGTTCTATCACCAATTCTGAGTTTCAAAGGGCTTTGCCATCTACAGCTACATTGTTGAAAGTAACCCTGTTTCCGTTGTTTTGAAGCCCGTTTTCGGTATCGAAGCGGACGCGCACTTTAAAGTTCGGGTTATCGGAAGCATCCGGGATTTCAGAGAATGATACTTCAAACTGCTTGTAGTCATCAGCTAAAAGATCCTGAAATACCGCGGCCGGAGAGAGTCCATCCGTGGTCCAGGACGGACTTCCGGATGAAACGGAGTAATCGAAAACAAGTCCTTCGGCGGAGCCTTCATCTTTTGCGGCCAGAGAAAACACGATGTCGCGGAAGCCATCGGTCGGGATGTGGAAAATCATGGTATTTTCGCCGTTCGGCCCCACAAAAGGATCACGAACCTGAACCGCCCTCATGTCTCCTTCGGCTGTTTCAAAGTCCTTGTTGCCATTTCCTTCAGGACGATAATTAATGATCGTCGGCCTGTTTCTGCGCTCCATCGACCCGTTACGGTCTGTGTTGGGATAACCCTCAAGCGAAGAAGAAAACGAAATGAAAGCATTATTTGATGAAGGATAGGTGGCGTCGATCGTTTCTAACTCGGTGTTGTTTGAAATCTCATCCCCGAAAAACCAGAAATAAACCAGCTGCGATACTCCCGGCTCTTCGTTCTGATTACCACCGCTTTGTTCCGTATCTGTGCGCGGATCAAGTACCTCAGCACATGAAACAACAAAAAAAGCAATTAAAGTCGCATACAGGATTCTCGATAACTTCAAACTCATAAGTGAAATGCGTTAATAGTTTAGATTGGTGCATTTAGAGTTCAAAGTTATGTTTTTAGTGTTAAGTGAGTGTTACGAAGGGGTTATCTCTCTATAATGCCTCAGGATGCGAAGGCACTTGCAATTTGCACCGCTAACTTCATCGGTTTATGATTTTGACTCGTCCTGTACAGGTTAGCCGACATAGTTTTTTTAAGATGACATTGCTAATGTCAGCATTAAGAAATTATGTCGGCATCTGACTAAGCTACACTTATTTCACCTCACCTACTTTTCAAACAATCCCTCCTCCAGCTCCCAAACCCAAAGCGTACTCTCGTGCTCATAACTCACCCCAACAACCTTTCCATGTTTAAGTGATGCCGCAATTGCGGAAACAGGACGGTCCAAAGAGGCGGAATAGACTCTTCTTTTTTTCTCACAAAATGCCGTATCTTGTAATACATGTATTACAAATAAATAATCTTGATACAATGCCTATTACCGTACGATTAGGTGAATCTATAGAAAAGCGTCTCGACGATTTGGCCAGGCTTACAGGCCGTACAAAAACGTATTATGTACGTCAGGCTCTGGAAGAAAAGCTGGACGAGCTGGAAGATTTATACATTGCAGAGCATCGAATTGAGAAGCCAAAGGGTGAACGATGGAGCTTAGACCAATTAGAGCGAGGAGATGACCTGGAAGGTTGAGTTTGATAACCGGGCTCGAAAAGAGCTTCGTAAATTAGATCAACATACTCAGAAGGATATTCTGAAATGGATACGCCAAACTTTGGCTACCGAAGAGAACCCGCGAAGGACGGGCTCTGCACTAAAAGGACGATTTAAAGGTTTGTGGCGATACAGAGTCGGTGATCTTCGGCTAATATGTCAAATTCAGGATTCCGACATTGTTATTCTTGTTGTCAGGATCGGTCATCGCAGAGACATCTACAAATAAACAACTCTCAGACCTTCATTCCCACAACTTTCACCCCATAGGCAAATCCACTCCCCGCTCGCGGGCCGTATTCTTTGCGATATCGTAGCCCGCATCCGCATGGCGCATAACGCCGGTTCCGGGATCAGCGGTAAGTACCCGCTGAAGACGGCGGTCGCCCATTTCGGTGCCGTCGGCCACGCTCACCATGCCCGAGTGGATGGAGTAGCCGATTCCGACGCCGCCGCCGTGGTGCAGCGATACCCAGCTCGCGCCGCATGCCGTATTAAGGAGCGCGTTAAGAAGCGGCCAGTCGGCAATCGCATCAGAGCCGTCCATCATACCTTCGGTTTCTCTGTTTGGTGATGCCACCGATCCGGTATCCAGATGGTCGCGGCCGATTACTATAGGTGCTTTCACCTTGCCTTTTTTCACCAGCCAGTTGAACTTCAGGCCCATCTCTGCCCGCTCGCCGTATTCCAGCCAGCAAATACGCGAAGGCAGTCCCTGAAAGTGAACTTTCTCCTGCGCCTGACGAATCCAGTTGGTCAGGTGTTTTTTGTCCGGAAAGGTTTCAAGAACAGCTTTGTCGGTTACCGCAATATCTTCGGGATCGCCGGAAAGGGCCGCCCAGCGAAACGGTCCCGAGCCTTTGCAAAACAGCGGACGAATAAACTCCGGCACAAAGCCCGGTATATCGAAGGCCTCGGTTTTTCCCCTGAGGTCGGCTACATGGCCACGCAGGTTGTTTCCGTAGTCGAAGGTAATCGCGCCCTTCTTTTTCATTTCAAGCATGGCATCGATATGGGTGCACATGCTGTCGAGCACGGCGTTTTCGTAGGCTTCGTAATCACTGCTGCGAAGTGCATCAGCCTGATCCAGGCTCAGCCCGGACGGAATATAGCCCAGTTTGAGATCGTGCGCGGAAGTCTGATCGGTAAGTACATCCGGAATTACAGCTTTTTCGAGCAGAGCCGGAAGTACATCGGCAATATTCCCCACAAGCCCGACCGAGAACCCTTTTTTCTGATCTTTGGCTTTGAGAACCTGATCAATCGCATCATCAAGATTATACGAGATGGCATCGCAGTAGCCGTCGTGCACACGTTTTTTGATGCGGGACTCATCCACATCCACTCCGAGAAAAGCGCCACCACAAAGCGTGGCCGCCAGGGGCTGAGCACCACCCATACCGCCAAGTCCGCCGGTAACAACCAGCCGTCCGGCCAGCGTACCACCGAAATGCTGACGCGCACATTCCGCAAAGGTTTCGTAGGTGCCCTGCAAA
>PXDL01000304.1 GCA_003566395.1 Balneolia bacterium
ATGATCAGAAATGTGATACTATATCTTAACATAAGACGATCTCCGATTAGTTAGAGGAAGATTAGTTGTTTCCTTCTTGATAGTACAGAATCTACGAGCAGCAGGTCTGCCCGCGATTAACGCATGATGAGTACTGTATAGATGATAAATGAGTTCAGTTCGCAAGCCCCCGTTCGGTTGTACTAACCGGATGATTTCCCGGAAATCTCACTCTGAATTCGCATCCCAAAACATGCAAAACATGGGCTCCGTTCCCGGCATTCTGTATAAGCATTTAGCGCGCATATACTTGCGTCGTTACAATAATCTAATTTGGACAGCGAGAACAATGCAAAATTCAACATGGGTGGAGCAGGATTCCCGCCCCGTCACTCAGTTTCGTCATTTCGACCACGCGCCTTATGTAAGTCTATACTCAATATGCAGGTAATTCCGGCGTACGCGGAGAAATCTCCAGAGGTGATGGAAAGCAGATGTCGCGGATTGAGCGTGATTCACGCAGATTTTTTGAATGCCTCTTCACGAGTACCCGCAACCCGTCAATGTGTCCGGGTCATTCTTTCGCTTACTTGCAGGATAAAATCGGCAATACCTTCGGATTCTTCTCTGAAATGGCCGGGGTCTTCGGTTTCGTAGGTGCTGATGGTCAGGATGCGTCCCTCATACCCGTAGTCCCTGAGGTACCGGTAAATGCCTTCGTAATTGTCGGAATGATAGGTGCCGTTCAAGTGGAGCAGGCGGGGAGAAGTTCCGTTGTCCCCGGCTTCGTTCAGCGCTTTCAGGATGAAATGGGCCATGGTTGCGTCTTTTACGGCCTGCGCATAGATAAGATTGTCACCTCCGTGTCCGTGCGCCATGGCGGCTATGTCGGCATAACCGGGGAGCTCCTTGTCCACTTCAATGGGAAGCGGGGCAAACCAGGCTTGTGAAGCCGGGGGTACGGCATCGAGCGCCTCCAGACCGTTATTGTAAACAGCGTTTGCGTACCGCCGGGGAATATTGGTGGCCACGACCGGGATGTCTGCTTCCATAGCAAATTCAACCACGGGTTTGTAATCGGTACGGTAGTTATTCCAAAGGCGTGCTTCCAGCTCGAAACTACGCTGATTGATAATCCCGCTTTGATACTCTTGCAGAAGATGCTGCTGGTCGGCTTCAAACATCTCCATACCGATAAGAAGCGGTCGGGTAGTGTCGGCTGCCAGCTCTCTGACCAGTTCGTGCTGCAGCCAATGTGCAATGGCGTTATTGTGAAGCTCTCCGAAAAGCACAATATCACGTTCCGAGGCGGAAGCAGCCAAGTCATAAAAGGTGGCCGGTTCGCCTTCCGAGGTGTACAGCTGATAGGGGCTTCTGTCTTTTTCAGATGACGTTACGGCCGGCTCCGCAGCGCTGCATGATGCCGCTAAATATCCCGAAATTATTAAAAGAAGAGGAATTCGATATGCTTTCATAATAGATAATATCTGAAGTCGAGATGCTTGATAGAGAGCTTAACGTTACTAAATAATTGTTTTAGAGGGCGTCAAGCTATAGCATAAAATGTAAAGGAGCAAAAAACCGATGTAATTTTGTGCAATTCTTGTATTCGTGTATTTTTAGAAGATAAAGAATTGAAATTCAGGTGGTAAGGCTTTTAGGGTTCGTCATTACCTTTTTATTGAAAATCTGTTTCGGTTAAACCCGGCTGCATGTGTGCAGCTGACCGGAAAATTGGGTTTGTGTGAAAAACTTAAAGGTTCGGCTACTCAGAACTCTCGGAGCTTTTTACCTGAACGGCAATCAGAATCCATCGAAAAATGATCAACCGGTATTCGGCATTAGCTGGGAAACAGAGCAATTACTCTGAACTAAAATATCAGAAAGCTTTCCGATAGCTTCCCGAATGATAAATAACCGCCGGTGGATCTTAATCCCCCATTAAACAGACTACTACGACTAATGATTATGACTACAATGAAGATGCTGATTTTGAACATTTTCGTGGTCTTGTTGCTGAGTGCCGGCGTTCAGGCACAGACGTCTCAGGACCAACTCTGGACTTTTTCCGAAACACCCTCATTTACCGGTGACAGAGATATAAATCCGGTGAGCTACCAAACGGCTGTACTTCAGCTCGATGCCCTTTCAGCAACCCTCGACCAGGCTCCCGAACGACGCATCGGGCGTATCGACGAAGGCGCCACCATCACCCTGCCTTACCCGGACGGCACCTTTCGTGAATTCACTGCGGTTTACGCTCCGGTGATGAGTCAGGCCCTTGCTGAGAAATTTCCGATGATTCGTACCTACCGCATTGCAGGTGTTGAAGATACCGGCGTGTACGGGCGCATCAGCATAAGTCCGGCCGGATTTCATGCCATAATTCTGGACCGGAATAGGGGCACGGTTTACATCGATCCGTTTACAGCTGAAAATCCGGAAGAGGTTATGGTCTATAACCGTTCCGAGTTTGTTACCTCGTTTCAGAGGAGAATGAGCGCGGAACAGAACGAACCCGAAGTATGGGATACTCAGATTGAGCTTGAGTCCGAGCAGGCTTTGTTCCGGACCGATCTCGATTTCAACGGAACACAACTCAGAGATTACCGCCTGGCGATGGCAACTACGGCCCAATACACCAGCTTTCACAGCCAGCCCAACCGCTGCGATACGCCTGACGAGCCGGTTGTTTGCGCCATGGCCGCTGTAAATGTGGCTATGAACCGCGTTAACGGTCTCTATGAAAGAGATATAGCTGTGACGATGACGCTTATCGATAACAATGATATTCTGATTTCCACCGACCCGTCTGATTACAGCAACAACAATGCTGGTGCGATGCTCAACCAGAACCAGACCCGCATCGACAACTTGATCGGTTCGGCTAACTACGATATCGGCCATGTATTCGGTACCGGCGGCGGGGGCGTTGCCGCTCTCGGGTCCGTATGTGCAGCAGGTAACAAGGCAAGGGGCGTAACCGGGCTTCCACAGCCTATTAACGATCCGTTTTACGTAGATTTTGTTTCGCATGAAATCGGCCATCAATATGCTGCACTGCACACATTTAACGGAAGTTCAGGCGGATGTTCCGGGAACCGTTCCGGCTCTTCGGCTTATGAACCGGGAAGCGGCTCCACCATTATGGGGTATGCCGGAATTTGCCCCGGTCAGAACCTTCAGACATTCAGCGATGACTATTTCCACAACGCCAGCCTTGTACAAATGGTGAATTTCGTAACATCGGGCGGTGGATCAAACTGCGGTGAAAGCTCACCCACCGGCAACACACCACCGGAGGTTGATGCCGGTGTAGACGGGCTTACACTGCCCATCAGCACGCCGTTCATTCTGGAAGGTTCAGGCTTCGATGCCGATGGTGATGAATTGACATACACCTGGGAACAATTCGACCTGGG
>PXDL01000449.1 GCA_003566395.1 Balneolia bacterium
ATGCTTATTTGACGGAGGCGGATCTGCGGAAACCCGAGAAATGGTATCCGTTGCGGGTGCTGGTCTGCACGAACTGCTGGCTGGTGCAGACCGAGGATTATGCACAGGCCGATGAACTGTTTAATGCTGATTACGCCTACTTTTCAAGCACATCTTCAAGTTGGCTGAGCCATGCAGCCCAATATACTGCAGATATTACCAAGCGTCTGGAGTTGGATAAGTGCTCCTTCGTGGTTGAAGTTGCCAGTAACGACGGATACTTGCTCAAGAACTTTGTTGCCGCCGGCATTCCTTGCCTGGGTATTGAACCGACGGCCAGCACAGCAAGTGCGGCAGAGGCAATCGGCGTACCGGTTATCAGGGAATTCTTCGGTGAATCGCTCGCCGGGCATCTTGCGGGTGAGGGTAAGCAAGCTGACTTGATCATTGGCAACAACGTTTATGCGCATGTTCCCGACATCAACGATTTTACGCAGGGACTCAAGACGCTGTTAAAGTCCGACGGGACCATCACACTGGAGTTCCCGCATTTACTGCGCCTGATTGAGCAAACGCAGTTCGACACGATCTATCATGAACATTTCTCCTACTTGTCGCTATATACGGTCAGCCGCATCTTTGCCGCCGCCGGTCTCATGGCTTATGATGTCGAAGAGCTTCCGACGCATGGAGGCAGCTTGCGGGTCTATGGGTGTCATGCCGGTGTTCGGGGCGTATCTGGTTCTGTAGAGAGGATTATGGCGGCAGAGTCGGACTTCGGACTTCGGGCTTCTGAGGTTTATACCGGTTTTCAGGCCAAGTCCGATAAAGTAAAAAACGAGCTATTGCATTTTCTGCTTGATCAAAAACGAAAGGGCAAGATAGTGGTCGGTTATGGTGCAGCCGCCAAGGGTAATACCTTGTTGAATTATGCGGGTATTCGACCTGATTTACTGCCCTATGTCTGTGATGCCGCACCCTCCAAGCAAGGCAAGTATTTGCCGGGGAATCGGATTCCCATATTGCCGTCAAGTGCTTTGGGACAAATTTCATCGGACTATGTGCTTATCTTGCCATGGAATATTGCAGCCGAGGTAAAACAACAAAATATCGGTAGGCTTGCGAGTGGAACCGAATTTGTAACCGCAATACCAAGGTTAGCTGTAGTATGAAAAAGCGCATAATAATTACGGGTGCGACTGGTTTTGTTGGTCGCCAAGTATTGTACCACTTGGTAGCATCGGAGGATGTTCGTTTGACAGTTGTTGTGCGCGAGGGTAAGGAGGCATTGGTTGCTGATCACCCTGCCGTTGATGCTGTTGTTACGACACCAGATCTTTTTGCCGAGACTGCAGAGTGGTGGGCCAATGCGTTGCAGGGAATCGATACCGTGATTCATGTGGCTTGGTATGCTGAACCGGGGCTATACCTCAAGTCAGCCCAGAACATAGATTGTCTTAAAGGCACACTACGCATGGCCAAGGGTGCGGCGCAGGCTGGCGTCCGCAGGTTCGTAGGTATAGGTACGTGTTTTGAATATGACTTAAGCTGCGGTATGCTGTCGGTTGATGCCCCGCTCAAGCCCTTAACACCATACGCCGGGGCAAAAGCCGCTGCTTATATGGCTCTTGCGCAGTGGCTTCCTGTAAATGGCGTTGAGTTTGTTTGGTGCAGGCTGTTCTATCTTTATGGCGATGGGGAGGATAAAAGGAGATTGGTGCCTTATCTAAAAAGCAAATTGGCGGCAGGAGAACCTGCTGAGCTTACAAGCGGGAACCAGATTCGTGATTATCTAGATGTGAAAGAGGCTGGGCGCATGATCGCCGAGGCTGCGCTTGGTGAAAGTATCGGACCGATGAATATTTGCTCTGGGATACCGATTACGGTCAGGCAACTGGCTGAAAGCATAGCTGATGAATATGGGCGACGTGATTTGTTGAAGTTTGGCGTTCGACCAGATAATCCGGTTGACCCATGCTGTGTGGTCGGGGTAAGGAACTGATTATGTTAAGCTTACTATATCAGCAAGATGACTTTCCAGTTTTCCAGAATAGGATGTATGATAGCAGGGAAGAGGCGATTGCATGCCCGAAAGGGAACATACGCATCGTAGAGGATCTGAAAAGCGGTTTAATCTTTAACAACGCATTTTCACCAGCGGCAATGGTCTATGATGGAAATTACCAAAACGAACAAGCGTTGAGTCCGTTGTTTCAGAAGCATTTAGAATCTGTAGTTTCAAAAATAGAACAGCACATTGGGCACGATCGTCTAGTGGAAGTGGGTTGTGGCAAGGGGTATTTCCTGGAAATGTTGCTTGCTAAAGGTTTTGATGTGGTTGGTTTTGATCCCACCTATGAAGGCTTGAATCCACGTGTCAAACGAGAATACTTTGGGCCGGGCGTAATCGAAAAAGCGAATGGACTTATTTTGCGGCATGTATTGGAGCATATCCAGAATCCGGTTGATTTTCTTGGGCAGTTAAAAGAGGCCAATGGCGAAAATGGTAAGATCTATTTAGAGGTTCCATGCTTAGACTGGATCTGCGAGCATAAGGCTTGGTGGGACATATTTTACGAGCATGTGAATTTCTTCAGACTTTCTGATTTTGATCGTATCTTTGGTGATGTGGTAGAGAGCGGCAGGCTCTTTGGTGGTCAATACCTCTATGTGATTGCTGAACTGTCTTCATTGCGCATCCCCGTTATTGATGAAAATGATCGGGTAGCGTTCCCCCCTGATATTACGGGCTACATTAAAGAGCACGGCCAAATGAATCAGAGCGGAGCTGCCATTTGGGGGGGGGCATCAAAAGGTGTCATATTTGCCTTGCTGAAAGCGCGGGCTGGGCAACCTGTATCTACTGTTATAGACATCAATCCTGCCAAGCAGGGCAGATTTCTTGCGGGTACCGGGCTGCAAGTAAAATCGCCAGAAGAGGGGCTTGCAGGTCTGCCAAACCGCTCTACCATCTACGTCATGAATTCAAATTACTTGGAAGAGATAAAACAAATGTCAGGCAATAGGTTTACTTACATAGGAATTGATCATGCATGATTTTCAAAAAGAGGTAGCAGAACGAGTCAACGCCATTCCTGGTAATAAGGCAATGCTTGAGGCCGCAGCAGCTTTCATGCATGCCTCTACTGAGCCGAAGTATTCCTACAATTTTGCTTGGCAGGGCCGGCCTATTATCCAGTACCCGCAGGATGTGGTGGCGATGCAGGAGCTGATCTGGGAGATCAAGCCGGATTTGATTATTGAGACCGGCATTGCGCATGGGGGCTCGCTGGTATTTAGTGCGTCCATGCTGGCCATGCTGGATATGTGTGATGCGATTGGATCGAGGGTAACCTTGGAGCCGGGAAATTCGAAGCGCAAGGTGCTGGGGATTGATATCGACATTCGGGAGCACAAC
>PXDL01000274.1 GCA_003566395.1 Balneolia bacterium
ATTCACTGAATGCACCGCCCACATTGATACTATCGCTCTCGATCTGATAACTCGAGCCACTCATTGCCTGAGCAAGCACGACACCACTATAGAGTAAAACAAGCGGTGTAAACACCACAGCACACCAAAGTGGAATGGTAAGTGTACGGAACATACAAGATCAGCCCTTGCGTTTCAATTCAAAACGGCTGAAGAAGAAACGTAGAAGCAAGAAGAAGAAGAAAAGACCAACAAATACCGCGCCGACCAACTTCCACGGTATCACCCAAAAACTAATGGTCTTAATATCTATAATATCATCGTAGCTACGATTGATCTCAGCGGTAGCTGTGTATCGTCCAAAGAGGAACTCTGGCTCCCAAGCTATCTCTCGGGTCCGTAATGAGCGCGGCATCACAAACCATGGATCGATATTGCGCACCCAAATCTGCTCACCCAAGATATTCCTCACGGTGATGCGCCCATACGGTGATGTGTGGACCGTACCGGTGTTTTCCGTCACGAGATTGAACGCGATAGGACCTTGCAAAAAGAATCGTTGACCATTCTTGGTGTCAAAACCGATCAACTCACTCTCTCGATCTATCTCCCCAGGGGTTGTTATGAAAAATAGCGTACCCGTCCGACTGATTATTGCCGAGCCAGACTGAGCACCTGCTTGCTGGCCCATCTCGACTGGATTACTGACGATCGATGTCAAAAGACTACCATAACGACCCCCCGGCTCAGCATCAGCGGGTAGAGAGACTGTTACTGGTATACGTGCCCGATACCCATGCTCTAGATAAAAGCGCTCGTATGGCACAGAGATAAAATCACGCAATGTGTAGGGTCCTATCTGATCACCCAAAAGTATGACAGCCTGCTCCCCTGTTTCGGAGCCGGTCATATCCTCCATCTCAAACGAGAATACCCGACCATCGCCCATACGGTTGGACACGACTAGTTCGACTGTTCGAGACTGCCCCGGCTCTAACTCCAAAGAGATACGCCCCGGCCCGACCACAAAGTCACTGAATACAGCACCAGTCGGTAAACGCTCCCGTCTGTAGCTGTCTTCGGGGACACCGTGCGGTCGCGTGTTTTGTTCTGCTACTTCCTCTGATGATCCGTCGGTATCGGTCGGCTCCAGATCAGTGCCATCGAAGAACTCTCCATCCTCAGCGTCTTCGGTACTAGCAACTTCTTCAGACGCATCCTCAGGTACTTCTGTCGGATCTTGCGCTGCCAGCGGTGCTGGGGAAAGTAGCAACCATAGACATAGACCAGCAACTATCACCAAGAACACCACAGAGTACCGAACACCGACAAGAGACAAGGAAGAAGACATAATCAAAAAACAATCACTCCACTTACTGTATAAACAATACCACTACTATACCACTGACCAACCCGCTCCAGCAAGTATATATACCCACAAAACCGACCAAGTATGGTCGGTTTTGTGGGTAGCAATTCTCACTCTTAATAGGATTTCTATGATGTACCCGGAATAGCGGTGATAGTTGCGGTAGCGCGGTAGAAGCCCTCTTCAAGAGCAGGAGATGGGTTCTCATTTACGTGAACTCGGAAGTGCAGAGTGTGCTGCTCATCGTTAGCTGTCCCAGAACCATTTACGATGTCAGTACCTCCAGATGTGTCTCCAAGCCACCAACAAGTCGAGTCATCAGCCGTTCCCTCAGATTCATTACAAGAACTACCACTACGACGGAACGTCGTTGCTGCTCGTGGTCCTTCTACAGTAAAGGCAAACGCTGCTTGGTTGGCGCCTACTTCTGTTTCAAAAAATTGTGTAACGCTACCCCCATAGTTTGGAATAGTACCGGTACCATTGACCTGCTGCATAACATCACTAGTGGCATCATCAAATTCGATGGTCACACGGTATCCATCCGGATCGTTGGTGTTGATGCCAAATGTCACAGTACCGCTACCAGTACCTCCAGTAAGACCTTGAATGCTCGGCAGGAGCGTCACATCGTCAGGAGCTACAGAAAAGCTTAGTTCGCCAGTAATCTCCTGACTAACAGTAAACTCATGCGGCCCTGTGCCAGCCTGCCCAGTCACTACCGCCGGCTCAAGCATAAAGTACAGAGCAAAAATCATCGGCAACGAAACTGCAGCTGATACCACAGCGCTAATAACAGGGTGTCTTGATAAAGTGTTGAATTGCATATTTTTAAATTAAATAATCTTCTACTAACATCCCAATTATAATACATCGGAGAATCTTTTCTGTAGTCAAACCACACATCTGTGGATAACCTTATGTGCGCATACTGCGCATTTACCCTCTCTATTCCCCACTACCCTCAAGGTCTTCTGTGGTTTGCTCTGATGGTTCTGATTCTGCTGCATCCGGCTGTGGCTCGTCATCTTCCTCACTCTCATCTTCTGTATCATTTACAACATCCGCTTCGTTATCATCGGAGACTGTAGCATCCACGGCCTGACCTTCTTCATCAGATACCTCATCGTCATTATTGCTACTTTCTGAACCTTCGCTATCATCAATGGGATCCTCGCTGCCTTCTGTGGCTTCGTCACTCGCTTCATCCTCTGTCGCATCAGAGGATGTAGTATCTGCTTCCTCTTCCATACTCTCAAGATCACTACTACCCGATGCGGCTCCAGCAGAACTCTCCGGAGATAGATCAAGCCGTGTCTCCAACTCTAGCACTCGTACTTCTAGCTCCGAGACGGTCTGCTTTGTGCCCCGTAGTTCTTCCCATATCTCTTTGATAGCCTCCACCACTACCGCAACAAGACGTGCGGGATTGAGCGACCAATAATCCTCATGGCGCTGCACTGCCTCAGGAACGATCTCATCGACCTCTTGCGCGATAAAGCCGATAGAAGGTGCGGTACCAAAGCGCTCGGTATCTCGCCACTCGTAGCGGACACCGCGAAGCTCAAGCACCATAGCGAGTGCTCCATCGATATCGGTGATATTGCGCTTGAGCCGGATATCCGACCCTTCTCGTATGATATTCCCCTGCGCGTCAGCTTCCAAACTTACCGGTGTCCCACCGGCAAGGTCGCTGGAGCGTATGGTGCCGGCTACCGTCAGCTCACTCTCTGGTGTGCTGGTACCGATACCGACATTGCCATTGGCTGCAAGCACCAAGGTACTGCTGGCTGTCCACTCGATGCCATTCTCACTACTAAGAAGGAAGGTGCCGGCCTCACCACTTGAGCCAGCGCTATCGTACAAGGCTCCCCATAGAGCCGTATCTCCCGCGACCGTTAGCTGATGATTGGCGGTACTGGTACCTAGACTAAGGTTGCCGGCGATCTGCGACGGGCCAGCCCCCAAAACCGAGAGTCGACCATCGGTCTGTATCCCTTCCCGACCGGTCCGTATACCTAGCCCTGCCACCAGCCGACCGCCG
>PXDL01000395.1 GCA_003566395.1 Balneolia bacterium
CCGCCGCTCCGGACTGCCGATGATGTGGAAGCCATGATTGAGGGCCTGGCCGACGGCACCATAGATGCCATCTGTACCGATCATGCGCCTCACGCAATAGAAGAAAAAGAGGTGGAATTCATTTATGCACCCAACGGAATTCTCGGCCTGCAAACAGCCTGGAGTATTATTGTAAAATGCCTGCTGGATTCCGGAAGAATGCCCCTTCACGATATTCTCGAACGGCTTGTGGATGCGCCCCGCAGAATTTTAAACCTGCCCGTACCTGAAATTAAAGTAGGTACTACCGCATGCCTTACGCTGTTTTCGGATACGGAAACCTGGACCTACGACGCCGGCTCCAATAAATCATTGTCCAGAAACTCACCCTATTACGGCCGCACGCTCAAAGGCAAAGCCCTCGGCATCTATAATAAAGGGCAGTGGACCGGTTCTTGAGAAAGTGCAGGGGGATGGTTTTCGGGGCCTGATTTACTTTAGGGAGAAATCAATAACCTATGCGCGGGACAAGCTGAAGCGAATTAATATTTGCCGGGGCATTTTCAATCGTCAGGGTTTTTCCGCTTATTCGCTCCCTTACCACGACCGCCGATTGCGATACAGGTTCACCAACGTTCATCCGCTGATAGCTAATCCAAAAGCGGCCGTCAGGAGAGAAGGCAGGTTTTGTTCTCAAGAAAACATCAGTCTCATAAATGAGAGGCGATTTGCTGTCAGCCGGGCTGCTGTAGATATACCACGGCCTGTTGGTCCCACGCTTATAGTTCTGAAAAATCAGCTGATTTACACTGCCGGGAACCCAGGCAAGGTTAAAGCCCGAAGCGTCATGAGGGCCGAAAATTGTTGGCCTTCCCCAAGTTTGAGGCAGATCAAACGCCTTCATCTTCACACGCTGATGGTATGACAAGCTTTCCACAAGAAGAGTGCTCAGGTAGTGAACAGAATCAGCCAGCTCTTGGAAAGCCAGAAAACGCCCGTCGGGAGAGAACTGAAGGTTGCTGTACATCGACCGGCCTTGCGTAACCGCTACAGCCTGACCTGTGAGTGAACTCATATAGCCAATCGCGCTTGCGAACGGCTGAAACGAGGGGTATTTCATATAGGTGAACCTCCGGCTGTCGGGATGCCAGTGAGGTCCTGTAAATGGATAAGAATGCGTATCCAAAACCGTAACCTCACCATCAGGAACGGAGACAAGCATCAGAACTGCCTCATAATCAGGTTCGGAAAACCGGGCCGTTATCAACAGGTGGGTTTCATCCGGTGCCCATGCCATTTGGATGTCTGACAAACTAAGCGGAGGAGTATTCAGGGTGATTTCTTGACCCGTATGAGTATTTAACAGATACAATTCTGCATGATTAAACCACGGGGCTTCACCTTCGGTTCTTCGCGAAAACGCAATGTAAGAACCTGATTGGCTCGCCCTCATAGGTACAAAGCCGGTTACCTCATCCGTCAGTAAAAAAAGGTCTCCAGAGGCAGCATCCCAGGCATGAATACCATCAGTATCCTGAATTAAAACCGTGTAGTCTTCTAATTCAGATGCGGCCAAATCCCCGGGATGACTGTCGGTAACGGTACAACCTATAGCAAGCCAACCAAGGACCGTGAAAACAAATATGAAAAATAAGGGGTGATACACGAATTGTTTCATAGGTGAATTTTGTGAATAACTACTTTGGCCAACCAGGATAAATGCAAGAAGACTTGCTACAAAAGAAAAAAACGTGAAGATTGAGATGTCATAACTCAGTACGATCCTTCGGGTAAAAGCGCTGCAAAACAAACTGCCAAATCCGGATATACAGAGAAGTGCGACGGATAAATCGTTTCAACACATAATTTTGGAAAAACTTACAGACAGTATCACAGAGAAGAGAATAGAATAGAGTAGAGAGCAATATTGTCAACCGGTAAAAGTGCTGATCAGAAATGAAGGTCGATACTCCCATAGGGGCGGCCCATCTGCATATCTTAATCCGCTAAAGAGTTGAAAGTTTATAGATGTCGTCCGGTAAAAATCAAACCACTGTAAGGGTTGCTAAAAGCATGAACAAAACCTGTTCGCAAATATACTTCGCAGCGCTATTATCCCTTTGCACCTGATTACCGTTTAGCCTTATATTTTCGGTCTGTAAAAAAACGCCGCTGTGGTGGAATTGGTAGACACGTTGGACTTAAAATCCAATGGGCCTTAAAAGCCCGTACCGGTTCGAGTCCGGTCAGCGGTACCCTAAGCCCCGGAGTATGAAAAATACTTTCGGGGTTTTTTTATGTCATGTAACCGGACGAGAAGTTTACCCCAAATAACACTCGACTGAACACATATCAGCTTATCAAATCGCGATATCGTAGAGCTATTCTATCGCGATCAGGCTTATAATCAACAAAACTCTACCGGTAACCACGTATTATTTTTACGTGAATACACGTAATTATTAAGGAATATTAATAATGATGCGGTGACATTAAGAGATTTTAATATATTAGTGGCGCACCTATAAAAATATACAGAGCCGGGATGTACCTTGCACCGCATCCCGGCCTAAATAATTTTGCACCTATGTTATTATCCGTGATGCGACACGTGTCGGTCCTTGGCATTGCTATGCTTTGTTTTTGTACAATTGTGCAGGCTCAACAGCTTGAGCTTCCCGCTAATTACGCGGAACCCGACGCCGGTGAGGAGGGAAATCCTTACCAGATATCAACCCTTGATAACTTGTACTGGCTCTCTCAATCGCCCCCGGTATGGGACCGTTATTTTATCCAGACCGCTAACATAAACGCCTCCGAAACCCTTAACTGGAACGCAGGTTCAGGATGGAAACCGATAGGCCGCAGCAACTCCGACGGTCCGTTTTCAGGAAACTACAACGGAAACGGTTACACAATTACCGGACTTTACATCAACAGGCCGGACCAGAACCATATTGGGTTTTTCGGAGTGTTGTACGGCGCACGGATAGAGCGCTTGGGAATTGAAAACGCACTGGTTGAAGGCGGTGATTATACCGGGATTATTGCCGGTTCGGTAGAAGGTTCCGGTACCATTTTCCGTACGTATGCAACCGGTACGGTCTCGGCACAGGATTTTACGGGCATGCTTGCAGGCTGGGTAACCGGGGAATGGAACAGCCCTTCGGTCATCAGTGAAAGCTATGCTGATGGGCTTGTATCGGGAGAAAATGCAGTGGGAGGAATTGTGGGCTATCTCAACTATCAGGGCCGTGTGGAAAATGCATATGCCAGAGGTACGGTAAATGTCGCAAACTGGAAGCAGGGTGGAGGCATAGCCGGCGCCCATTACGGGGGCGGGAATGAAGGAGCCATCGTGAATACCTTTTCTACCGTTGCCATTTCTGCTATCGGGTCTCAGGTCGGC
>PXDL01000459.1 GCA_003566395.1 Balneolia bacterium
CCGCTAAAAATAAACGAGTATCTGGCCTCCGGAAAACCGGTCATTGCAACACCGTTTTCGGAAGACATTCGAACGTTTTCGGATGTTGTGGAACTTGCCGATGGGCCGGATGCCTTTTCCGGGGCTGTCGGGATGGCCCTCGCAGAGCATTCTTAAGAAAAAGCGCGAACCCGCCACAATCGCGCTGCTGAAAACACATGGCAAAAACGAGTTGAGGTTTTACGAAGCTGGATTGATGAAAAAGCGTCCTCCTGAAGTCCTAAAATTTTTCAAGCCGCTCCCCTGAGGCTCCCAGAATTTTTTTTCCCGTATCGGTAACATTGAGCTGAGGATTCCGGTGCACATCACCCTTCGTAAGGTGCCAGAATACTCCTCTGAGGTAGGCTTTCAATTGCCGGAGTCTTCCTTTCAAAAGATAGAGAAGCGTCTGTTTCGGAAACGCGAGAAACACGAAACAAACCAAGCTCGTGGCGAACTGCAGCCCGCCGAGGTTTCTTCGCATATACAACAAGCGTCCCCGGACCATGTAATAGGCTTTAAGGGGAGATTCACGCCCTACCGTCATCGATTCTTTATGATACACCACCGACCGGCCCACACAGAGCGCTTTATAGCCGGCACGCCGGATGGCCGCGCACCAGTCGAGTTCTTCATAGTAGAGGAAAAAAAGATCGGGCATAAGGCCCACTTCCTTTACAACGGCTGCAGGCACCATCATGGCGGCCCCGTGAATTAGTTCGGTGCCGGTAGTTTGGTTGAACGACGGATTATCTTCTTTCAAATGATGGGCATCCGGTGACCGCATTGTGTAAGGATTAATACCCGCTGAGCCTGCAAACTGTATGCGCGACTTCCTCCCGTCTTCGTAATAGATGATTTTCGGAGATGCAATTCCAGCCAATGGGTCAGACTCAAAAGCTTCCACCAGCGGTTCCAGAAAACCGGGCTCCACCTCGGTATCGTTGTTGATGAAAAGCAAATATTTTCCTTCGGCATGGAGCATGCCGGTATTATTCGCTCCGGCGAAACCCAGATTTTCCTCGTTTAGGATCACCCTGCAACCGGGGAACTCTTCCTGGATGGACGACGGATTTTCCGTTGAGGCGTTATCCACAACAATCAGCTCAACCTCCGGATAGCTTACCGCCCGAAACGAGCGCAACAGCTCTTTTGTAAGGGCGGCTCCGTTATAATTTACCGTTATAACTGTAACAAGCGGGAAGTGGTTTAATGACACGCCGGGTATGATTTTAGTTCCTGAAGGTCTGCAACCTTTTTTCACAGGGTGATGAGGTCCTTAATTTCCTTGTATATTCAGGCGGATAATTTACACCAACTTCGGCGTTATTCCTCGCCCCTGTTCATAGCGCACAAAACGGTGTCTTTTAGCAGTACACTGATTATATTCAGGCTTACCCAGTATGAAACATCAATATCCACTTTACGATTTTTTTGTGAACCTTCAATTTGTTGTCGTGTCTTGTCGGCTTTTCAAGGCCATCCCGTTTTCACGGATTATTCCGGTATTTTTATTTTCATTCATCCTGATTTCAGCTTGTGCCACCGAGAAAGACCGCGTGGTTGAAGGGAGCTTTGTAGAGCTGAATTACACCGGAACAGCCGAAATAAACGGCGGGATGTGGGTTGAAATTGACGGTCACAGGTTTACTCACTACGAATTGCATGATGATCTCCTTCAACAGCCCGATGCACTTCCAGCCACCAGGGTTTACCAGCTGAACGCTGCACCTGAAACCGAAGAAGAGCGACAGCTTTATGAACCGTTTACACGTCTGGATATGGCTATACGACTGGGCCATTATATTTCCCGGCTTGGAGAAGGTGAATCCGCTTACACCATATCGAATCCTGAATTACTCATGCTGCGAGGCATCCTCAGGTTTTCAAAATCCGACGGAAGCGATATCGAGATTAAAGTACCGGAAGACTATCCCGTTCAGATTTCGGTGATCGATTAAAAGAAATCAATCAGCGCCGGAAAACAAGATTACCGTTCAGCCAGTCCTGAACGCGCTGGTATTCAACTTCTTCGTACTGCCTGCCGCGGTTCAGGACATAATGATCGTAGGGCGCGTCCCGATCAAAAGCTCCGGGGCGATCAAAAATAAACCGGTATCGGGGGTCATATCGGTTGAGTGAGTAGAACCACACAAACCGGTTGGGAGCACGATCCATTTCAAGAGGCTGACCGAAGAGGATAAATATTTTGCCCATGTCCGTTTTCCATCCTTCCTTGAAATTGGAAAAGTAAACATTGGCAAGTTCTACATTCGAATAATAGGTTGTGATGGCTGTCTGAGCCTGATCGGTACTTCCGTAATTCCGCAGCCAGAACTCGTCCCATTTTCGCCTCATATCCTCATCATTTTCCTGAGACATCATCTCTTCGTATTCCGAATCGGACATCAGATAGTACAGCGGGGCGGCCAACTCGCGTACTGATTCGAGCGTCGGGAAATTAGGACTACGAAACAGAAGTTCTTCAACATGCTCGGCCACAGTTTCCCCGCCCTGGTCGTTTACACGGATACGCAGCCTTACCGGGCCGTTTTCAGGCCTCGCAAACAAATGCCGGATATGGTGTTCACCGCCACCGTTCAGTGCATCGGTGTGCTTGTCAATCGAGGTGATATCACTGCGGTTCACGCCTCTTTCAACCAGCGATCGGTTTCGCAGCGGTACGCCTATAAGCTGTGCGGGCCGGTTATCGCTCCGTAAACGCAGCAGCTCCGTTTGCACCTGATATTCATTATCCGGCGGCAGGGAAATCATAAATTCCACATAGACAGAGTCCGACAGGCCGGATATTTCCCGGGAAGCAGCTACCGTACGTTCTCCGTCTTCCGGATAGGCTATCACAGGTTTGCCCACAAAGACGGTTTCGACATCGGGACCCGCAACCCGCAGGCGGGTAGTTTGGCTGTAGGTTTCATTTGCATTTCGGTCGGTATGCGTAACCTGAACGGTATAACGGCCCGGTTCAAGCCCCGAGGCCAGCTTATAATTACTGTTGAACCGGCTGTATCCTCTGGCCTCCGATGAGGAGGTAACTGAGCGCGTATATTCCTTTCGAACCCGGACAGGATCGGTGGAAGCCCCTTCCCGTATGAGTACTACATCAAACGCACCTTTTGCCGCATAATCTCCATTTTGGCGGGTAAACCGCATCGTACCGTGCACTACCGAAACAGCCATCATTAGCTGCATATCTCCGTTTTCGGTGCTAAGATAAGGAGTGAATGCGAATCCTGCGGGTTCCAGGCCGGTAAGCAGCATGCCGGAGCCGTCGAGGGGCTGGTCGGAACTCGCACATGAGATTAAAACTATAAAGCAAAACAAGAATATTGCCAATC
>PXDL01000199.1 GCA_003566395.1 Balneolia bacterium
AAAAAAACCGATGATCAGCCAGATCAGATCCATTTCAGCAGAGGCAATCAGGGCAAGGTGAGTACTCATAAAAAATAAAGCGAAGCGTTTGAGCTTTAATGACGGGATTAAGACAGGGGAATATCGGTAAAAAAATGTGGATTGTGAATCAGGGTGCCTAAAAGCGCCGTCATCAATCTTACAGGCATAACAAAAGCCGGTCATGAGACGGGAGGTAATATTCAGATAACCTTCGGGTTCATAAATTAGGCACATGCAGACGAATGCTTAAGAAAATCAAAAAAAGCGAAGGAATGGAAGCAGATAAGGTAATGTTGTATATGCGATATGCTTTATTTATGTTAGGAAGATGAAGAAAATTCCAAAATAAATAGGCTGATCGGAATTAGATTCTGCATTTTATTAGTCTGCTATGAGAAACAGCTTGCAATTATTATTTCACCGAAATGCCGGACGAAGAAGTGCCTTCAGTCGGCCGCAGGTGGAACCGTTCAATTTGAATACTAATTTTAATAGAAGGATATGACACCTTTTGAAAATCCGGTGCTCGATAGCATCATCGAGGAACTGCCGGAACTGACAAAACAGGCGGAGGGGATGCGGGAGATAGTATTAGCCAATCTGGCTATGCTCGGAGAAACGCCTTCACCAACATTTAAAGAAGAACGCAGAATACGGCTGCTACTCGATCGCTTTACCGAACTGGGGCTGAGCAAAACATCCATTGATGAAGCCGGAAACGGTTTGGCTGTGATTGACGGTCAGGGAGGCGAAAAAAATATTATGCTCGTAGCCCATGCCGATACGGTTGTGCCCGAGACCGTAAATCACACCTATACTATTTCGCCCGAAGATGTTACGGGTCCGGGAGTGGCCGATAACAGCCTGGGAATAGCCGTGCTGGCATCCCTTCCCTATATTCTTGAAAAAATTAATTATAAACCGGTTAACAACATCGTTTTAGTGGCGGGAACCAAAAGCCTTGGCCGGGGAAACCTGGAAGGACTTCGGTTTTTTCTTTCAAACGGAAAGCTGCCTGCATCTTACGGAATCTGCATCGAAGGAATGCGAATAGGACGGCTCAGCCATAAATCCATCGGTATGCTTCGCGGCGACATAACCTGCCGGATTCCCGAGCAATATGACTGGTCCCGTTTCGGAACGTCGAGTGCAATCCTGACCCTCAACGAGGTCATTAACAAAATCAATGATATACGGCTTCCTAAACGCCCCAAAAGCAGCGTGGTGATGGGCTCTATCGAAGGCGGAAATTCCTATAACACCATAACAACCTATGCTCGTCTGAAATTTGAAATTCGTTCGGAATCGGCAGTTCTAACCAAGGAAATTGCCGATAGGATTGAAGAAATTACCACGGAAGTAACCTCCGGACACAGCGAAACGGTTGACTTGGATATTTTTGCGCGTCGTGAGCCGGGCGGCATCCCTTTTTCGCATCCGCTGGTGCGTTCCACACGAAGAATTATTGAATCCATCGGCGTGGAGCCTCGCCTTGCCCCTTCCACATCGGAGCTTGCCGCGTTTATTGATCACAACATTCCGGCCATAACGCTTGGAATTACCGACGGTACCCGCATGGGCGATGAAAACGAATCAATCCTGATTGAGCCGATGTACAAAGGACTGGCTCAGCTAATCGCAACAATTAAAGCTATAGACGGAGGGTGCTGTGAGCAACATTGAACAGTGGATTAAACAGAATACCTACCATCATTCTGATTTCTGGGATCTCAAGAAAATGGTGGAAGATAAAGAGAGGCAGGGACTTACGATTTCACTTTGTCTCCCTACGCTCAACGAAGAGTCAACCATAGGAAAAGAAGTGGTGCTTTTCCGTTCGGAATTAATGAATCGCTATCCGCTGCTGGATGAGATTGCGGTAATCGATTCCGGTTCTACCGACAAAACCCTGGAGGTGGCCGAAGCTTTCGGAGCCGATACCTATCTGGCCGACGACATCCTCCCTCATATTGAAAAGAAAAAGGGAAAAGGTGAAAATCTCTGGAAGTCTATCTATCAGCTAAAGGGCGATATCATCGTATATGTGGATGCCGATATTAAGAACATCCATCCCAGGTTTGCCTACGGGCTTATCGGTCCGCTTATTTACCGCCCTGAAGTGCAGTATGTGAAAGGTTTTTATGACCGCCCGCTGACCTTATCGAATGTTACGCGGCCTTCGGGCGGCGGACGGGTTACAGAGATTCTTACGCGTCCGCTGTTTTCGCTCTTCTTTCCTGAACTTACCGCCATTATTCAGCCGCTTTCAGGTGAATACGCCGTCAGGCGGAAGGTGCTCGAAGAAATTGCCTTCCCGATCGGCTATGGCGTGGAAACGTCTCACCTGCTGGATGTGTACGGAAAGTATGGTTTAGGCGCATTTGCTCAATCCGATTTGGATCAGCGTATCCATGATAACAAAAGCACACGCGATCTTGGAAAGATGGCTTTCGGGATACTTCAGACCTTCCTGACACGCTGCCGGGAAATGGGTATTATCGACACCCACAAAGACTACGAGACTATCTTTCGTCAGTTCCAGGCTGTTAAAAACGAGTATGAAGTGGTGAAGCATGATATTGTGGAAGACGAGCGCCCGCCAATGAATACCATACCCGAATACCGGGAAAAATACGGCCTCGACAATTAATCAGGGCGATGCCGGAGCGGTTCGTCCGCAACACCCCGTAACGACCTGTCACAAAAAGAAACGATATGTCAACCGCCTACTCTCAGAAACAAAAATTACTGAAGCGAATAAAAGCTCTGTCATCTCCGATGGAGCCGCTTGAAACCAATGTGGCTCCAGTACTTAAATTGCAGGAGAACATCCGGGCCGTGGTTTTTGATTTCTACGGAACCATGTTTATGTCCGGTACCGGAGATACGGTTATCGACGATCCGAAAGGAGATGAAGCCGCTGCTTTTGAAGAAGCCTTTAAAACCGTTTTCCCCGATCTCAGGCAACAACCAGATGCCGAAGAAGGAGTAACCGCGTATAAAGAGGCCATCCATATACATAAAGAAGCCGACCGTAAAAACGGCATCGATTACCCCGAGGTGCAGATTACAGAAGTGTGGGAAGATGTACTTGGTTCTCTCCGCAAAAAAGGAGTTAAAGGGCTTCCCGAAAATCCGGATCAGGAGCTTCTTGAGACGCTCACCGTAGAATTTGAAATGCGAAACAACCCTACCTGGCCCCTTCAGGACCTGGATGCCACATTGGCGGCACTTAAGGCAAGCGGTATGCTTCTGGGTATCCTTTCCAACTCCCAGTTTTATACGCCGCTGATCTATGAAGCCCATATGGGATCCGAACCCGACCAAACCTACTTCGACGTCAACTTGTGTATCTGGAGTTTTGAAGAGCGCCGGTGCAAGCCTTCCCTTCCATTCCACGGCAGGTTGAAACAGGCGCTGGAAGCCCACCACAGCCTCGCTCCCGAAGAAGTCTTGTATGTGGGAAATGACATGCTCAAGGATATCTGGCCGGCGGCGCATTTCGGATTTCGAACCGCCCTTTTCGCCGGTGATGAGCGTTCCCTGAAATGGAGGCGCGATGATGACCGAACCGCTGACCTTAAACCCGATCTGGTGATATCCCGCCTGTATCAACTCGTGGATTGTGTGGGTATTTCCTGATTTGATTTAGCTTCTTTTTTTCTATGTGGACTCTTTTTCTACTACTACTTTTTCTGCTGTTTGATTAAGCAGTGAACGCCTTTTGTAACCACAATACAGCCTGAGACACTTAGTTGTAAATATCTATTTGTTAGCAGTGAAGGCAGGGGCAGGCTATAGGATTTGATGCTTGAATATTCGTAATTTAAACTGTCTTTTTTTCCATTACAGGCCTTGTTAAACCCTAAGAAGGGGAATAAAGCAATTTATCAAGGCTCAATCCTTCAAAAACAATCAGCAAAAAGGTTGGTGGCAATGTACGAGTGGATTTCGACCTGGATTCAGTGGGCGTTTACCGCCGGTGATCCTTATGGCGTAAATACCGTTCTTTTTGGGATAATTTATCTGGGAACAGTACCTCCCTATTGGTTTGGTCTGGCCTGGATGGGCCGGAATCTGAAAAAAGGAGTGTCCGCGTATGCACCGGCTTTTACCGTAGGCCTTAGCTCAATTGCTCCTTATTTATATATAGTTTTGGCCGGAAACGGTATTCCGGTACATTTTTGGGCTGTATTGATCATAACGGGTACCATTTTTACCATTCCTTTTCTCATAAAAATAGCCCGGCGCTGTTGCTGTTCATCAAAAAACATTCATTCAAGGGCTGAGATTATCCCATCTGCTGCAATGGAACACCCTGTATTACCCGAGAATTTTCAGTACAAATAAATACCTGTAAAATGCAGGTTTAAATTGACAAATCGGGTGGTAGTTAGTAGGTTTTAGAAAAGCTGAATGCAGAGCTGAAGACTGATTCGTAATCCGCCGTGTCTTATCAGTTGAATAAATGGAATGATACGGGGCTAACTTTGAAGTAACCTGGACACACTAATGATGAATTCGGGCGTAAATGATAGCACACAGACCGTAAAGTTATGGTATCTGAAGGAATATGATTTTTTTGGTGAGCTTAAAGGAGAGGCGCGCGATTATGTAAAGGCTCACACTTCTATGCAGCACTATAAAGCCAAGGATTATATCTATCTGACCGGTGCGGGATACAACGTGTATCTGTTGAAACAGGGTGAGGTGAAGATTTCCAGGGTTCGGGATAACGGGGAGGAAATCATTCAGGATATTCTCAGGCCGGGTGAAATTTTCGGCTGTCTTCCAATGCTTGATCAGGATGCGGGCCGGGACCGCGAGTTTGCACAGGCTGCCAGCCAGACCATCGTTTGTAGCATCGATCGCAGAAACTTTGAGCTATTCATGGACAAATACCCCCGGTTTAATCAGAAGTTGACCAAATGGTATGGCTTACGGATGCGCAGATTTGAAGAGCGCCTCAACGACATCATCTTTAAAGATGTGAAAAAACGCATGGCCGGTTTTTTGTATCGTTATGCACGTGAGTTCGGAAAAGTGAAAGAGGGTACGTATGAAATAAAACCCCTGCTTACCCATGAAGAAATCGGCCTGCTTATCGGGGCCGCCCGCCAAACCGTTACAACCACACTTAACGAGCTTCGCGAGGCAGGATTTGTAGAACCCGGTCGGAAATGCTGGAAAGTACAGCGCATCGAAGAGCTTCGAAAAATGGCGGCCTAACATCTTATGATGAATTGAGATAACAGCCGACTGTGTCGCATGACTGACAAAACTAACCCGCTGCTACCCGTTAGTTGTATGAAAATTGCTTGAAGCCGGACAGGCTCGGCACGAGTTGGCCATTCCGATGGTTCAATATTGTGATACAGCTCTGAAAACGGTCAGGCTGCCGGGCCGGGGTTAGCAGTTTAATCCCAAAGAACGGTTTGCAAGCCTTCTATTAACCAATACGAAAAACTATGGAAATGAGCTGGGATGCTTTTGTTGAATGGTTCATGTCACTTGGCGAACCCTACGGTGTAAATCCCTTTATATTCGGCGGTATATATCTGGGTGCAGTTCCCTTCTTTTGGGTTGCCATTGCCTGGCTGGTGCGGAATATCAAAAAAGGAAAGTCGGTGGCGGGACCGGTATTGATGGCCTGTGGATGCGCCATTTCCGCGTACGTGTATCTGATCATTGTAGGTGAAAATGTTCCGGTGTGGGTATATGTATTTATCGTAGCGATTATAGGCTATGCCATATACGCCACCTTGAAAAAAGTGAAACAGAAAATGAAGGAAGCTGAAACAGAAACCGACGCAATACCTGTTCAGCCTGAACCTAAAACATCTGATAAACAAGGGGGATAAACAGCATGGCAAAAGACTATGATTTAATCGTGATTGGCGGAGGCGCAGCCGGGCTCACCTCATCCGGCATGGGCGCAAGCCTTGGGGCTAAAACCATGATGATCGAAAAACACAAGCTGGGCGGTGACTGCACCTGGTACGGATGCGTACCCAGTAAAATTCTGCTCAATCAGGCTAAAAAAGCTAAAATTAGCGGCGGCCCGGTCGATTTCAGCAAAGTCTCCGAAACGCTGAACCGGATTCGGGAAGAAGTATATGAAGATGCCGACCATCCCGATATTTTCCGGGATATGGGCGTTGATGTACAGCACGGAAGCGCGGCATTCACCGATCCCTACACAATTGAAATTACCCGTGAGGATGGAAGCAAAAAACAGTTCAGCAGCCGTTATTTTGTTATCGCCACCGGAAGCCGGGCGTTTGTGCCGCCGATTCCCGGACTCGATGAAACCCCGCATCACACGAATCACACTATTTTTGAAATAGATAAGCTTCCCGAAAGCATGATAGTCATCGGGGGCGGGCCGATAGGCACGGAAATGTCTCAGGCTTTTCAACGGCTCGGCACACGTGTTACGGTTGTGGACATGGCCGGCACCATCCTCACCAAAGACGATCCCGAACTCACAGCGATTCTACAGAAAGAACTCGAAAAAGAGGGTGTCCGGTTTCAGCTTGAAAGCGGGGTGAAGTCGGTTCGGAAAGCAGACCCAGGCGTGGAAGTAATCGTTGAGAAAAACGGTGAGTCTATCACCCTGTCGGCGGAGACGCTTCTGGTGGCTACCGGCCGGCGGCCCAACTTCGAAGATCTGAATCTGGCGGCGGCGGGTGTGGGTTTCGGCAAGCGGGGTATAAGCGTAAGTAAGAAATGCCGGACCAATGTCCGACATATTTATGCGGCCGGAGATGTTACAGGCATGTTTCAGTTTACGCACATGTCTGAGCATATGGCTAAAGTAGCCACCACCAATGCCCTTCTGAAAGTGCCAATGAAGGTAGAATCAAAATACCTTCCCTGGGCCACTTATACGTCCCCCGAGATGGCGCATGTCGGGGCCACAAAGCAGGAACTGGACGAGAAAGGCATCACCTATGAAACCTACCGTTTCCCATATAAAAAAATCGACCGGGCAATTACCGATGAGGTAACCACTGGCTGGATCAAAGTCTATGCAAAGAAATTTTCCGGTAAAATTCTGGGTGCGGATGTGCTGGGGGTGCATGCCGGGGAAATGGTGAGTCAGTACGGACTGGCCATGCGCAACGGTATTTCCCTCAAAAAAATGGCCGACACAATATATCCCTATCCGAGCTACTCCCTGGGTGCACGCCGGGCGGCCGATCAGTGGTACATCAAAAACCAAAGCCTCACGTTGGTGAAATGGCTCAAACGCATTTTCGGCTACCGAGGCCCGCTCCCCGACCTCAGCGATCCCGATCGGATTGTGTAGGGGAGTTCCAGCGGGCAGTATGCCATGGTTCAGAACCAGGTTTAAGTATCAAATTGCGAGAAGTTGAAGACGGGGTTGCAAGATTTGATAATACGGTTTCAAGGTACGACGAAGGGCAAGCTGTCTACCCTTAAAGTTTGATTTATGTGGATTGAGCGCACCTTGCCGGTTGAATCCATTTTGAATTACTCTCTCCTTCCCCAATATGAATTTCAGATGAACACGGGTATTGTTTTTGTCCGAATATTATGTAGATTTAACGTTCAGTTAACATTGAGCGCCTGGTAATGTGGTATAAGTAAATGATACGCAACAGGTTAATGATCCTCCTGTAATCTAACATAACTGTGGATCACGACAATAGTTGCCGGGCGATGTGCTGAAAACATATACCGGTATCCCAAAAAACGGGATTCGGAATTGTTCCAGGCAGGCCGGAACCAACCGGCAAGTCCGTTTTTTGATACAGATTTTTGAACCGGATGACGGGTTTCCTGTCTCCGGTTTTCGGCTTTCACAAACCAAAAAAACAGGTTGGTGAAGTCTTGCAATTAACAACAAAAGGAATGGAGATTATGGAAGCAGATGTAAAGGTGAAGGTTAACGAAAAGGTGCTCAACTATATAAACGGGACCTTTAAAAACGGAAGTGGTAGCGTGTTGGATGTTATAAGTCCCCTCGACGGGAGCGTAATTTCAACAGTGCCCTTATCCGGTTATGATGAAGTGGATGATGCGGTGAAAGCTGCCCGTGAAGCTTTTCCGGAATGGTCGGGCAAAACCATGAAAGAACGCGTTCAGGTCCTTTTTCGGTACCGGACGCTACTCGAAAAACATTCGGATGAACTAACGCATCTGGTGCATATCGAAAATGGAAAAACCTGGGGCGAAGCGAAAGCCGAGGTAGATAAAAGTATAGAGCTGTGTGAATTTGCCGTCTCTATGCCGCAGATTGTCACCAATGAGGTGCAGGAAGTGAGCAGAGGTGTTGAGTGCCGTATCGAGCGGAAGCCTGTGGGCGTGGTGGCGTCTATCACCCCGTTTAATTTTCCTAACATGGTTCCGCACTGGACCATGCCGAATGCTATTGCCCTGGGAAACTGCATGGTGCTGAAGCCGTCGGAAATTGTGCCGCTAAGCGCTATGCGGATGGCGGAACTGCTGGAAGAAGCCGGACTGCCTAAAGGTGTGTTCAATGTGGTGAACGGCGGTAAAGACGTGGTGGAAGCCATTTGTGATCATCCCGGGATTCAGGCCGTTACATTTGTAGGATCCACAAAAGTGGCCAAAATTGTGTACAAGCGCGCATCCGGTAATCTGAAGCGATGTGTCGCCCTCGGTGGTGCCAAAAATCATCTGATCGTCCTTCCAGATGCAAACCCGGATATGACAGCCAATAATGTTGTTGCATCCATGTCGGGCTGTGCGGGACAACGCTGTATGGCCGCTGCCGTAATGGTAGGCGTGGATCGTGTACAGCACATAATCGACCGTATGGTGCAGGAGTGCAAAAATATTGTCCCCGGAGACACCCTCGGATCCGTGATTTCCAAAGAGGCTAAAGAGCGGATAGAAAATTATATCTCTGAAGCCGAAAAAGCCGGCGCTAAAGTTCTTGTGGACGGCCGCAATGTAACGGTAAAAAGCAAAGAGGGCGGATTTTATGTAGGCCCGACCATTGTGGATCACGTTACTGCGGATATGAAAATCGCCAAAGAAGAAGTTTTCGGACCGGTAATTTCCATCATCCGGGCAAAAGATCTGGACGAGGCCATAACTATAGAAAACAGCTCTAACTACGGAAACGCGGCGGCGGTATTTACGCAAAGCGGAAATTTCGCCCGTGAAGTTATGGACCGCGCCGGAGCCGGAATGATCGGTGTGAACATTGGCGTGCCCGTCCCCCGCGAACCCTTCCCGTTCGGTGGCTGGAACGAATCAAAGTTCGGCACCTGCGACATCACCGGAAAAAGCTCTATCGAATTCTGGACTCAGAACAAAAAAACCTCTGTGAAATGGAACCCCGAAGCCAAAACAAACTGGATGAGTTAGAATCGGGTTCCACGTTGCAGGTTGCGGGTTTTTTCTGATCGTAACTATGGCATTATGAAAAGTTATCGAGATTTAGATATCTATAAATTGTCTTTTGAATATGCTATTGAAATTCACGAACTGTCTCTGGCGCTTCCAAAATATGAATTGTATGAACAAGGAAGTCAGATTCGACGATCATCTAAAAGTATAAAGTCAAACATTGTAGAAGGATATGGCAGGCGAAGGTATAAAGATGAATTTATCAGGTTTCTCACGTTTGCACATGCGTCATGTGATGAAACTATTGATCACTTGGAAACCATAAGCAGAATTCATTTTCCGGATACACCACTTAATAAACAGATCGACGAATATGAAAAATTAGGAGCTAAAATAAACAGCTTCATGAAGTATGTGGAGCAGAAATGGAAAACATAAATCCTTCTATTTAGGCATCAACAGCCTGCAACATGGAACCCGCAACTTGGAACCCGCAACTATGGAACAAACCACCCTCTTCAAAGACAACCTCAACCACACCCTCTTTTCCTGGAGCAAGCAGGCCGGACTGAATCCGATTCATATCGATCGGGCGGAGGGGGTTTATTTGTATGATAAGGCAGGAAAGCGCTATATCGATTTTTCGTCTCAGCTGATGAATGTAAATATCGGCCACGGGAATCAGCGGATTACCGAGGCGGTGAAGCGGCAGATGGAGCAGGTCAGTTATGTGTTTCCGGGCATGGTAACCGATGCGCGCGGTGAGCTTGGTAAAATGCTGGCCGATATTACTCCCGGAAATCTGACAAAAACATTTTTTACTCTTGGCGGAGCAGAGGCAGTGGAAAATGCCATAAAACTGGCGCGCATGTACACCGGCCGACACAAGATTCTTGCGCAATATCGTTCTTATCACGGAGCAACCTACGGTGCCATTTCGGCCGGCGGAGATCCCCGTAAATTCCCGGTTGACAGTCAGGGTGTGCCAAATATTGTCCATGTGGAAAATCCCTATAGCTACCGTTGTCCGTGGGGGACCAACACGCCGGAAGAATGTGGAGAAATGGCGCTCCGCAACCTGCATCAGGTTATGAAATATGAAAACCCGGAGAGCATTGCAGCTATTATAATGGAAGGTGAGTCGGGTTCATCGGGATGCATTAAATATCCACCGTTTTATCTCAAAAAAGTGAAGGAGCTGTGCGAGCAGTACGGTATCCTGTTTATAGATGATGAGGTCATGAGCGGGTTCGGGCGCACGGGCAAAATGTTTGCCATCGAGCATCATGATGTGGTACCCGATATCATCTGTATGGCCAAAGGATTGACCTCGGGTTATCTGCCGCTGGGTGCCGTTACCGTAACCGATACGATTGCGAAGCACTATGAAAGTCATCCCATGGTAATCGGACTTACCTATTCCGCACACGCGGTATCATGCGCGGCCGCCATCGAAAATCTGAAAGTGCTTCAGGAAGAAAAAATGGTCGAAAACGCGGCGAAAATGGGTAAATACATTGAGTGGAAAGTGGATGAGCTGAAAGATAAACATCCTTCAATCGGGGACTACCGGAATACAGGCTTGCTGGGTTGTATAGAACTGGTCAAAAACCGGGATACCAAAGAGCCCGTCACTGAATGGAACGCCAAACCCGCCGGCATGGAAGCTACCAACCGAATGGCCGCCAAAGTACGTGAAGCCGGCATGTTCACCTTCGTCCGCTGGAACTGGATTTTCACCGCACCGCCGCTGTGCATCACCGAATCCCAAATCGACGAAGGCATTGAGATTATCTCACAGGCCTGCGCCATCGCGGATGAATACTGTACTTAATTCAAAATTCAAAATGTATAATTTCAAATGCTCTAACATATTGTTGAGCAGTGAGTTAATTTTGAATTTTTAAATTTTGAATTACTCTGAATGAAAGAAAATCTTCACCTACCGCCTGAGCTGAAGGATTCGCCGCTGAACGGGAAGGATATGGCTCCGCTGCCGCATGAGGAGCGAACCTGGGGCATGCTTGATATGACGGCCATCTGGATCGGAATGGCGGTGTGTATTCCTACCTATCTGCTGGCGTCGGGCATGATTCGCGCCGGGCTGAGCTGGGAGGCCGCCCTGATTATCATCGCGCTGGCGAATCTGGTGATAACCATTCCGCTTGTGCTGAGCGGACATGCCGGTGTGAAATACGGGATTCCGTTTCCCGTATTCGGGCGTTCAAGTTTCGGTACCAATGGCGTTCATATCGCATCGCTGGTGCGTGGGATAATCGCCTGCGGATGGTTCGGGATTCAGACCTGGGTGGGCGGACTCGCATTTTATTCCATCTGGAACGTGATCACCGGTCAAACCGGCTCACCGGGCCTGGATGTAGGAAAGTTCATCGGGTTCGGAGTTTTCTGGGTGATGAATATCTATTTCATCTGGAAAGGCACCGAATCCATCAAATGGCTGGAAAACTACTCGGCTCCCATTCTTCTGATCATCGGGCTTGTGCTCATTGGCTGGGGATACCAAAACGCCGGCAGTTTTGCCGGTGTGCTGGAACAAGGGCGACAGCTGCAAATTACCACCGCCAAGCTGACTCAATCCGACACCGATCCGCAGGACTACACGCTCAGTCTGCATGTGATTACCGATATGGAGGGCAATCCCAAAGCGGAGGAAGTGCAGGTGCTGATACCAATCGCCGACGGATTTAATGACCTCGGCTGGCAGCCGATACATTCTGTGCAGCAGCAGCTTTCCATTCCGTTTTCTGAAAATTTCAGTACGGGAGAAGAGCCGGTTTTAGTGCGATTCCGCAATCCGGAAATGGCCGTTTCTACAACGCTTTCGGTGATTCCGCAGCGTTTTACCGATGAGCCTCCACCACTTTGGATGTATCTGATCTGGTTCACGGCTATGGTCGGTTTTTGGGCCACGATGGCAATTAGCATCGCCGATATTACGCGACTGGCGAAATCTCAGAAGGATCAGATCCGCGGTCAGTTTCTCGGACTTCCCACGACTATGACGTTTTATTCCTTCGTTTCCATTTTCGTGACCAGCGCCGCGGTAATCTCGTTCCGGGATATTCTGATTGTGGAAGATACACCCTGGGATCCGGTTTCTCTGGTGGATCGCTTCCAGGACCCGGTTGTGGTGATTTTCGCCCAAATCGCTCTTATTATCGCTACATTAAGTACCAATATTGCTGCAAATGTGATTGCGCCGGCAAATGCAATCGCCAACATTTTTCCACAGAAAATCAGTTTTGCCAAAGGCGGTATTATTGCAGGTGTAATTGGAATTGCAACCTGTCCGTGGTGGCTGATGGACGACCTCGGCGGTATTCTGGTTTTCGTGAGCGGACTTCTGGGGCCGGTGCTTGGAATTTTGCTTTGCGATTATTATCTCGTAAGGAAGAAAACCCTTGCACTGCATGATCTTTACAAGCCAGACGGGCAGTATGCTTTTGGCGGTTCCGGGTTCAACAAAGCCGCGATGATTGCTCTTGCTGCGGGTGTATTAACCGCCCTGATCGGCTACTGGGTTCCCGGCCTGCACTTCCTCTACACCCTCTCCTGGTTCACAGGATTCGGCGTAGCTTTTGGATTGTATTACATTTTAATGAAACGGGGTTAATTCAAAATTCAAAATGTAGAATTCAAAATTATGTCGCATTGGTTGAAGAAAAACCCTTCCACCTCTCCAAATCAGGAAAAGTCGCAAAACAGTAATGTTCGCATGGATCATTTTGAATTATAAAATTTGAATTCTAATTAGAACTTTAAAACTGAAAAGAAACTCATGAGCTTTTTAATCAAAAACGGTCACGTTGTTACTGCGGCGGAGGATTTTGTCGCAGATGTATATATTGAAGGGGAAAAGGTGGTTTCAGTTGGAAAGAACCTGCCCTACAAGGCCGACCGGGAAATCGATGCATCGGGTAAACTGGTTTTCCCCGGTGGTGTTGATCCGCACGTTCACCTGGAGATGCCGTTTATGGGTACTTTTTCCAGCGACGACTATGAGACAGGAACCCGCGCCGCGATGTTTGGCGGAACCACTACAGTAATCGATTTCATCCTGCAAACGCAGGGTGATTCGCTCCATAACGCGCTCAAAACGTGGCAGGATAAATCGGTTAAAAAGGCTGTCGGGGATTATTCATACCACATGGCGGTGACCGATTTCAATGATGATGTCGCCAAAGAAGTGGTGCAAATGATTACTGAAGAGGGCATCACCTCGTTCAAAACATTTATGGCCTACAAGGGCGCGCTCATGATCGACGACGGACAGATGGTCAACCTCATGAAAGTTGTGAAAGAGCACGGCGGCCTGGTGACTGTCCACGCCACAAACGGGGATATGATTGATTCGCTGGTCGCCAAAAATCTGGCTTCCGGAAACACGGCTCCCTTGTATCACTATTTATCCCAGCCGGAGGTGACCGAAGCTGAAGCATCAGCCCGTTTCACAGATATGCTGCATTACTCGGGATGTCCGGGTTATATCGTTCACCTGACCTGCGAAGGCGCCATGAATGCGGTTCGCCGTGCGGCCCTTCGGAATCAAAAAGTGTTTGTGGAAACCTGTATTCAGTATCTGGTGCTGGATGCCTCTCTGTATGAAAAAGATTTTGACGGTGCCAAATGGGTGATGAGCCCGCCCCTTCGCGAGAAAAAAGATCAGGCCGCGATCTGGGCCGGACTTGACCAAAATCTGGTGAATGTGGTGGCCACCGATCACTGCCCGTTTACCTGGGAGCAAAAACAACTCGGTAAAGACAACTTTGCCAAAATTCCGAACGGGCATCCGGCTATCGAACACCGGGTTGAACTGCTCTATTCAGAAGGTGTGCGCAAGGGACGAATGAGCCTGCCCAAATTTGTGGAAGTGCTCTGTACGAATCCCGCCAAAATTTTCGGAATGTATCCCCAAAAAGGAACCATCGCCCCCGGCGGTGATGCCGATATCGTGATTTTTGATCCGGAGAAAAAGCACACCATTTCAGCTAAATCCCACCACATGCGTACCGATTATTCCGGCTATGAGGGATGGGAAGTCACCGGAAAAACCGAAACCGTACTGCTGCGCGGTCAGGTCGCCATAGAAAACGGCGAATGCCACCT
>PXDL01000212.1 GCA_003566395.1 Balneolia bacterium
ATATACATCAGCTCGTATTTTTAGCCCGTTTCAACAGAAGCGGGCTTTTTTTTGCTACGTTTTTTCCTCTTCAGTTACTACATTGCTCTTTCAGAAAACCCTCATTCAACATTCATAAATATATTTTTCACATAGTCGATCTATGAAAGCCTATACCGATCTCGTTGAACGCGTTCTCGAACACGGAGTAAAAAAACCCAACCGAACCGGCGTTGATGCAATCAGCAGTTTTGCCGAAACCTATCGTGTTGATCTCGCTGACGGCTTTCCCCTTTTGACGACCAAAAAAATGCGCTTTCGTTCGGTTATACTCGAACTACTCTGGTATCTGCGTGGCGAAAACCATATCCGCTGGCTTCGGGATGAAAACGATTGCCATATATGGGATGCCTGGGCCGATGAAAACGGCCACGTAGGTCCGATTTATCCCGTACTCTGGCGCCGCTTCCCCTACTCCTGTTATGAAGAAGTTCAATTTGAAGGTGTAGGTGGACAATTCACCAGTGATGTCCGGACTCAAAAAGAATGTGATCAGGTCAGGCGGGTGATTGATGAAATTAAGGTTAACCCTAACAGCAGACGGCTTGTGGTAAGCGCCTGGCATCCCGGCCTGCTCGATCAGATGGCCCTTCCACCCTGTCATCTCATGTACATTTTTAATGTTGCTAACGGTCGTCTCAACTGCCACCTTACGCAGCGGTCCGGTGATATCGCCCTTGGAATTCCTTTCAACCTGGCCTGTTATACCACGCTTACTATGATTATCGCACAGCAAACCGGCCTCAAACCCGGTGTATTCGCTCACACCATCGTGGATGCCCATATTTACGAAAACAATGTGGACGGACTGCGGGAACAAATTCAGCGGCCGCACCTGCCACTTCCGAAACTTCATATTGCAAACAAGGATATTGACGAGCTAAGTTACGACGACTTCGAGCTTCTGGATTATCAATCACATGAAGCAATCAGGTTTGAAGTAGCCGTTTAGAAGTTCCACATAAGCCTGCTCATAGCATGTCATCCCCGGATAAATCCCCCATATATACCATCATTGTAGCCCACGATCCCGATCTGGTAATCGGTGATTCGGCCGCCCAGGATCTTCCCTGGCACTATCCCGAAGACCTCAAGCATTTCAAACGAACTACTATGGGGCAGCCGCTTCTCATGGGCCGGATAACCTTTGAAAGTATAGGCGGAAAACCCCTGCCCAACCGTCCCTGCTATATCCTTACCTCAGGTAAACTGGAAGGTGTAAGGTGCTTCTCCGATCACCGGCAAGCCATGGATTATTTTTATACCTCCAGGTATCAGAGAGTTTTTGTTGCAGGGGGAGCCGGTGTCTATAAGACGATGCTTCCTCACGCCGACGAGATGATTATTACCGAAATAAAAAAACGCTACGAAGGCGATGTCCGCTTTCCCGAATACCGGCACGATATCGGCACGGTTTGGAAGGAAACAGATCGCACCGAACATCCTGATTTTGTGATAAAGACGTATATCCGCGATCAGGGCGATGAAGTCTGAATTCGGAAGTTTAGCGGTGTAGCTTCGGGGGGCTTTGTCCGCCCGAAATAAAAAAAGCACATCACCGGTGGGCGTGTGCTTTCAGAAAAACGAATGGGGATGCAGCCGTAAACCCCGAATTGGGATATCAGGAGAGCTCGTGAAGCTTGATGCGGTTGATGGCGCGCTTCAGTGCGAGTTCAGCATGTAGTACTTTTTCCTGGCCGGCTTTATCTTCCTTCTGTTGGCGCAGTTCTTTTTCAGCCGTTTCACGGGCGAGTCGTGCTCGTTCGATATCGATTTCATTGGCTTTTTCAGCTGATTCGGCGAGTACGGTTACGCGGTTATTATGAACTTCCACAAATCCGCCGTTTACAGCAAAAAGCTGCTCACGGCCATCTTTTTCACGCACGATAATTTTGCCGATATCAAGCATGGACATCAGGCTGGCGTGGTTGAATTTTACTTCAAAAGCCCCTTCGGTCCCCGGCAGACTTACACCCGTTGCCAAGCCTTCATATACCGGGCCGTACGGGCTGATAATATTGGTTCGAATCATATCAGAAATGGGTTCTGGAAATTAGAGTGAAGCAGAAAGGCGCGGCACGGCGCTTCAAAAAAACCGCCATACCGCTACCGAAAAATGATCAAACTTCAGCCATCAGTTTTTCACCTTTAGCTACCGCTTCTTCGATGGTACCGACAAGGTAGAAAGCTCCTTCAGGCAGGTGATCAAGCTCACCGTCAAGAATCATATTGAATCCTTTAATTGTGTCTTCGATCTTCACATATTTTCCTTCGAGGCCGGTAAACTGCTGGGCTACAAAGAAAGGCTGGCTGAGGAAACGCTGTACACGGCGGGCACGGCCTACAATGAGTTTATCCTCATCGGAAAGCTCATCCATACCCAGAATAGCGATAATATCCTGGAGGTCTTTATAGCGCTGAAGCAACATCTTCACATTTTCAGCACACTCGTAGTGATCTTTACCAATTACGAGCGGGTCCAAAATACGGGATGTTGAATCAAGCGGGTCAACCGCCGGATAAATACCCAGGGAAGCAATCTGGCGCGACAATACCGTGGTAGCGTCGAGGTGGGAAAAGGTGGTTGCCGGCGCGGGGTCGGTAAGGTCATCGGCAGGCACGTAGATAGCCTGAACAGAGGTAATGGAACCCGCTTTGGTGGATGTAATCCGCTCCTGAAGCGCGCCCATCTCGGAAGCAAGCGTAGGCTGATACCCTACCGCTGAAGGCATCCGTCCCAGAAGTGCAGACACTTCGGAACCGGCCTGGGTAAAACGGAAAATGTTATCAACGAAAAAAAGAATATCACGGCTTACTTCATCACGGAAATATTCAGCAACCGTAAGGCCGGACAGTGCTACACGGGCACGTGCTCCCGGAGGCTCGTTCATCTGACCAAAAACCAGCGTAGCCTGGGATTCTTTCAGCGCATCATGATCAACGGTGGTCAGGTCCCAGCCGCCTTCTTCCATGCCTTTTTTGAATTCATCACCGTAATCGATAACTCCTGATTCGATAAATTCGCGCAACAGGTCGTTTCCTTCACGGGTACGCTCACCAACTCCGGCAAAAACTGAAAGTCCACCGTGCTGCTTCGCAATATTATTTATGAGCTCCTGAATAAGAACCGTTTTACCTACACCGGCACCGCCGAACAATCCGATTTTTCCACCTTTGGCATAAGGGCAAAGCAAATCCACCACTTTAATACCTGTTTCGAGCATATCGGTACTGCTGGCAAGATCGGTGAAGTCGGGCGCCGGCTTGTGAATCGGAGAGCGGCGCTCACCTTTGGGAGGCTCGATACCATCGATAGCATCTC
>PXDL01000078.1 GCA_003566395.1 Balneolia bacterium
TCTCCCCTAAAATAATTGAAGCGGTTATAAAGCACGCTGAGGTTCTCCCTCAGGCTGCTAACCAGCTCGTCATCCGGCACCCAGTTTTTGAAGGGATCATATTTTTGAAAATGCCGTGGATGAAGCCGGGGGGTGTACACGCCGAGACCGAACACGCGCCGGGGTTGATCGTTTTCATCCAGGCGAAATAAAAAGTGGCTGTAAGGGTCATCCGGCTGAAGGAAAAATCCTGAGTGAGAATGCGGGAGGTCTTCGGTTGAGAGCGTATCCTGAGCCTGTGCCGATGCAGTAAATAGGGCAGTAAAAAGCATCAGAGCGAGCCCTATGTTGCGTAGATAAGATGTTCGGATTATGGCCATTGCGAAAGTATGTGATGAGACAGGCAGTGTTGCGACATAAAGCTAACGGACCCGAGGGGTGTTTGCGTACCAGAGATGGACTTTGCCCTAATTTGACTTTATAGCGCATCATTGTTGTTTAATAAACAATACTTTGGTAATTGTCAGATTCTGAACTGACCACGATGCACCAAAACCGAAGTCGTACGAATGGTCTTGGTTGATATATACTCATAAGATCCGAAGGAAGATATTTCCAAATGCTCCGATAAATCAAGCCTTGAAAATAATGGCGTCAGGTCGCTCCGCTCCCAATTGTGCATGATGATTTTTGCATGATTCTCACAAGAAAAAGTATTCAGATAACAAACTCCGGCTACATTTTTAATCCGTCAGCCTGTTCACTGATACTGTTCTCTGTCTTATAACCGGAACAGACAAGAGGCCCACGTCAGTCCCGAGCCGAAGGCTACCATCGCAAGGAGTCCGCCTTCGGGGAGTCGGTCTTGTTCAAAGGCTTCGGCGATACCTATAGGGACCGATGCCGCCGAAGTATTTCCGTATTTGTTTACGTTGATGAATACTTTTTCAGCCGGCAGCCCTGCTTTTTGGGCCGCATATTCAATAATGCGTGCGTTGGCCTGATGCGGTATAAACAGATCGATGTCGTCGGTGGTATGGCCGGTTTCATCCAGCACTTTTTTGAGCGCGGTGCCCATCACAACGGAGGCAAATTTGAAAACCTCACGCCCGTTCATTTTCAGGTAGTGCAGGCCCTGATCAAGCCGTTCGTGCGTGGTGGAATAGCGTGTTCCGCCCGACACCTGAATGATATGCTCAAATCCGCTTCCGTCCGAGCCGAGATGGTGAGCCAGAACCCCTTTCTCTTCCTCGGTCCGCTGAATAACCACGGCGCCGGCTCCGTCACCGAAAAGTACGCAGGTGTTGCGGTCGTTCCAGTCCACATTCCGGCTTGTAACCTCTACGCCCACCACCACGATATTACGGTACCGACCAGAACGTATAAACTGATCGGCGGTTACCAGGGCATAGACAAAACCGGTACATCCGACCACCATCACAAAAGCGCCGGCATTTTCTGCCCCCAGGTTATGCTGTACCTGGGAAGACACCGGAGGAGTTAAATAATCGGGGCTGGAGGTGGCCACGATAATAAGGTCCACTTCATCAGCGGTGATACCCGCTTTATCCATCGCTTTTTGAGCGGCGCCGGTGGCAAGGTCGGAGCAGTGCTCGTCGTCGCGCACTACGTGCCGTTCTTTAATACCCGAACGTTCGGTAATCCATTCATCGCTGGTATCTATCCGTTGCGCAAGGTCGTGGTTAGTAATAACGGTCTCGGGTATATGCTTGCCGTACCCGGCCAGTTTACCGTAATATCGAATCATAGAGTTTGGGTTTTAAATGTTACAAGCCGGGTAATCCGAACGAATCAAATATAATGTTTTCAACAATCAACAATTTAATGCGGGCTGAATCAATTGCCCACAACCGCTTCCCTTGCATTTTCAAGTTTCTCGGTCAGCTCCGGGCCGAGGTGTTCTTCCATAATGGAGCGGTATGTTCTCGAGGTGCGAAAGCCCATCCCACGTTCGAAAAAATCGGTCAAAATGGGAGCCCAATCGTTGTTAAGCGGCATAATAATGCCAAAACGCTCGCTTGCAAGATCAGCCGAGGCATGTTGCTTTAAAGGAAGGCCCTGTTCGAGGCCCCTCCAATACTGATAGATGTCGATATAGGCGAACAGATCCGGATTTTCGGATACGCGCTGAAGAATTTCGGAATTTGAACTTGCGTGCTCAATGGAGGCTCCGGGAATGTAATTGTTAATAAGACGCCTTACCCGATCTTCATGGAGGGTACCCTCAAAAGCCAATCCGGTCATACCGCTGAATGAATTGCCGATTGCGGTAAGCTCCCGTACGTCTTCAACCGAATCGTGGGTGATCAGAACGGCAATATTGGTCATATAAGGCGGACTAAACCGGAGTTCATTTTTACGAGCTTCGGTGATGGTTACGTTTCCAAGGCCGAAAACGCCGCCGGTGCTGTTTTTCACCATGCTGTAAAACGTCTGCCAGTTTTCCTCCGGAATAAAATCGTACCGGATATCGATGCCTTTGGCGGCCTGTACGAAATCGGCAAATTCCTGCATTATTTCTATGGTGACTCCGGTAAGCTCTCCTTCATCATTTTCATAGGCAAAGCCGTCGGCCGGTACGTATAAAACTTTCAGGGTGCCGTAGCCTCGTTGCTGAGATTCACTTAATGAATCTCCGGTATGCTCGGAACCGCCGCAAGCGGTAAAAAGCGCCGGCGTTATAAACATCAGTACGGTAAGGAGGGTTCGTTTTGAGGGTACTCGTAGCAATTCAGGTAACATATAGCGTGGTTTTGGTTGTCAGAGTGCGGTGGCCGGTTTTTCTTTTTCAGGGTGATGGTGCAGCAGCCATTGCATACTTTTTCGTAGTTCTTTGCGCAGGGGAGCCGCTTCGTGCCAGATTCCGGCCTGCTGTTTCTTGTATTCTTTCCGACCTTCTTCTGTTTCTATGCAAACCGGATCATAGCCGATTTCCCGAAGGTCGTAGGGTCCGGCTTTCATGTCCAGAACACGAGCTTTACAGGCCAGTCGAAAACAGTCAAGCAGAAGTTCACCCGAAATCCACGGATTCTGTTTGTAACACCATTTGTATAAATCCATGTTCGCATGAAGACAACCGGGTTGTTCGTTTTCAATCATGCTTTCCCGGCTGAGGTGATGGGTGTTGAGCGGCCTGGCTGCGGGCGTGAAAAAGCGAAAGGCATCAAAATGGGTGCAGTTTACCGGGTGGGAATCCACCAGCTGCTTAATTTCGTGTCTGCTTAGCCTCAAAGGGAAAGCAGGGTGACGGATATCGTCGGTTTCATAAACCATGGCCCATTCGTGCATACCGCAACAGTTAAGATTGGGAGGGCGGTTTTCAACGGCTTCGAGCAGGCTAATCATCCAGCGTAATCCCCGGAGTTTGCGTACCGGAAAAAGGGCGGGATCGAGATAGATGTCCTTACCTGAACGGGCGTAGGCATCATCCTGAAAGGCAGAATCTTCAGAAGCCTCTTCAAGCAGCGTGCCGGTGCCGGGCGACCAATTATGCAGGCGGGAAGGACTGAAAGAATAGTAGGTGAACATGAAATCCATAACGGGATCAGTCCGCTGCCTTGATTTTTGCTCCAGATAGGGTTCGGTGATTTCGTCCACCGCCTGTTCATAGGCCGCTTTTTCAGCCCGCCACTCGCCCGGGGTCAGGCGGCGATAGCGTGAAATCTCTTCAGGTACTTGTAATTCTGCTGCAACGTTCATGTGCATTGTATCTCCTGTACGGTGCATCCCACATGCATGCTGTATCAGGTGTTTATTCACACAACTCTACAAATTCATTTTTTGAAAATGACGAAAATCAACGGTAATTAACCTGATGTTGTGATGAACTGAATGATTATCAAAGCTGTTATGGACACTTACGAATATAGATGAAAGCCTATTATCTGCAAAAGGACTTATCAATTCTAAGGTTCTTTTTACAAATGATGCGCATATTTTTCGCTTAATCCGAAAGTGCAGGTCCTGCCTGATTTCGGACCGGCTTCTATATCCGGATTATAATCACCCTAAATTATTGAGATGAATACAGATATTGCCCTGGAATCTTTGCCCCGGCTTACAGGTGAAATGACCTATACCGATTACCGCCGGATGATTGACAACCTCCTGGCCGAAAACAAAACGACCGGCGAAAACCATTCGGAAATGATGGTTGATTACACCAAAATGAATGTTACCCGCATGAATCGTATCGATAAGCATGTGAAGTTAACAGACGAGCTGGCCGGATTTGCGGCATCGCTTGAGCGCCCTCAGACCTGGGTTGTCCTTACTGAAGCGTGGTGTGGTGACGCCGCCCAGATTGTGCCGGTCATGCATAAAATTTCTGAATCAGCTAACGGGCAAATAAATCTCAAACTCGTACTCCGGGACCAAAATCTGGAGCTGATGGATCATTTTTTAACCAACGGCGGCAGATCTATCCCCAAACTGATTGTGCGTGATGCAGAAACCGATGAGTTGCTGTTCGACTGGGGCCCTCGTCCGGCTCCGGCTCAACAGCTTGTAACGGAGCTGAAGCAAAAAGAAACTCCGTTTAAGGAGGCTGCTGAAGAACTGCACAAGTGGTATGCCAAAGATAAAACGATGACCACGCAAGACGAACTGCTTACGCGGCTCAAGACCTTTACTTCAGAACCGTAAACTGCGAGCTGTGGGTCTCGGGGGCATCACTTCCTGCATCAGCGGTAAGGCGATAGTAGTAAATTCCGCTTGAAAGCCGGCCGGCATCGAAGGTGACCTCATGGCGGCCGGGGTTTCGCATTCCTAAGGTTTGTTGTGAAAGAACCCGGCCCTGAAGATCAAAAACTTCAAGTTGTACGTGCGCGGCTCTGTCGATCGTGAAACTCAATCGGGTCGTCGGGTTAAACGGGTTCGGATAATTAGGATGAATCTGAAGCATCGACGGATATTCCGGGGGCGTTTCAGCGAAAACAGATGCCTCTTCAAACCCGGTTTTGTCAACGGTACGTCCGTTGATGGTTGTCAGTAGTTCATCAACCTCAAAAAAATCGTTGTCGAGCGTAAGCCGCACCTCGGTCGGAGGAAGCAATTCTCTAACCAACCCCAAGCCTTCCGAGAAATAAAACGCAGGACCGTAGTTTTCCAGCAGGTTAAACGTGATGGGTATCGGGCCGCCGATAATGACTTCAATGTAAACAGTCAGGTCAACGGTGAAGCCTGCGCGCTGACCGGCAGCCGTAATTGCACCAAGCGGACTGTCGATCTCGATATCCTCAAGACGTGTTGTATAAAGTCTGAATTCCAGATCCATTTCATCACCGAAGCTTGTACCCGGCGGCAAATCAATGTCGTTGACCAGACTGTCGGGCAGTGGTATTGAAATGGTCTCTTCGGTAATAAGTTCGGATTCTCCGGGCTGCATGTCGAGCCGGAGCACATCAACCGGTAACTCGGGATCGATATCAAGGCCAAGCCCGTCCAGAAACCCGGAATTCAGCAGCTCATCCAGGCTTATGCGCAGCGTATCTCCGGCAGCACGAAACGTACGCACGGGCTGAGGCGGAAAAGGGGTGATGTCATATTCGGTGTCAAAAGTGCCGTTCTCTCCGGCGGTAACGGTTTCGGACGCTTCAAAACTTGATTCCGAAAGCAGCTCTCCTTCGGTATTGAAAACGCTATCGGCGTAAACCGATTCATAAACCGACAGCGGAGGTAAAAAACCGGAGGCGTTCTGCTGAGCCTGAAGACCGGCCGGCAGGATGAAAAAGAAAATCCAAATGGTAAGAAGAAGGGGTGAGGCTGTAGCCGTTTTGTTCATATCTAATGTTTAGGGTGATGGCATCCGTGCTGAGTTCAACATCTATCTGAAAAGCAACATTTTCCGTGAACGCCTGAAGGTGTCTCCGGAGCCGGTACCTTCACCAGTAAGCTGATAAAAATAAACACCGGTAGCAAGCCCTTCAGGGCGATAGGTAACCTGATGCACCCCTGCCGGACGCGTTTGAGACTGAAGAATTCGTGCCACCTGTCTGCCGTTGCTGTCAAATATATACAGACTTACCACCGACTCCTCAGGAAGAACATATTCTATGGTGGTCCGGTCTTTTGCCGGATTCGGAAAATTCTGGGCAAGTACAAAATCAACCTCGCCGGTCTGAAGAAGAGCCGGCTCACTTAGTACGGAACCGGCCGGGTTGGAGACGCGAACGGTATAGCTGCCTTCATCTTCAAATGTCATAGACGGGATGACGAGTTCTGGCTCATCTTCACCATAAAGCGGCTCATCATCTAAATACCATTGGTAAATGGGGTCCGGTGTGCCGCTTGCCGTTACCGAAAACACCACTTCATCCCCGAGAGCAGCTATTTGCCCTTCAGGATGTGAAGTTATTACAGGTGCATCAAGCGGACCGATGTACTCCCCGGTGATGCGCACCGAAGCAACAAGGTTATTGTTGTTGGAAAACGTAAACCAGCCGGGGCTGCCGGAGGAGGGAGGCTCTACAAAAAGACGGGTACGGGGCGGAAAGTAGTTTGGGTTTCCGGTATCGGTACTGCCGCCGTCAACCAAAAACTCAACGCGGGGGTTTGAGCCGCTAACTTCGAAAACGATGAAATACTCCGAACCTCCGCTAACCTGCCAGTTGCGGTTGTTTACGTTTACCCGGTTATCTCCCCGCGAAAGCTGACCAAGGGTGATATCCGTAAAACCAAGCTGCGTTCCCGGCCTGATGCTGTTTCCCGAACCCGTGGCCCGATGATAACTGATGCGTAAATCCCCGCTTCCGATCAAACTGGAATCGCGGCCGTTAACCGTGAAACGTACTTCCGATAGACGGGCGTCAAGTTCCGGGGAAAATCGTGTGGCTAACCGTCTGATACCTTCCCGGTCCGGATTTCCAGGCGTGCCCGGAAGTTCCTGAAATGCCGCAGGTTGACCCGCATAATTCAGGGTTTGGGTGATAATGGGCAGGGTTTCCCAGGTTGCATCGTAAGAATAAAAAATACCGGGCTGGGAGTTGTTTAACGTTTCCGAACCCGGCACGGTAATCACTTCCTCCCCGGCTCCTACAGCCACCAGAATAACCCGCTCGTATTCGCCGTTCAGGGTTTGGGTGCCCGGCGAAGTCGGAATAATCTCAGGCCCTTCGTCCGGATCAAGCGGGAAGGCAAGAAGGGTGAAGCTCGCCTCCTCTGCTCCGTTTAGCGTTAGCTGAAAATCCGATACGCCAATCCATTCAATATATTCAGCACCTCCGAATCGCACCGAACGGGAAGCCGAAGCCGAGGTTTGTCCGCTGAAATACTGGAAAGTGGGAAATGTAACGCCGTATGCGCGCCTTCGGATGTCGTCATATCCATAGCGGCCGTCACCTATGGTTCTGTCGTTCAGAAAATTGGCGATGTGGAACTCGGTGAGTAAATCCGCAAGGTTCATCCCGGCACTCTGGAGCGCGTTTTCATAAGCCGGAACATTACCGTTTTGAGCGCGGGTTATGGCGCCGGTCGGTTCCACCCCGATGCGTTCGGCAATATATGAATGGAGAAGAGAAGCCCGCTGATAGTCGATCAGCACTTCAGGGGAATCGCGTCTCCAGGTGAGCAGCCAGCGGTTGAGTTCACGCGGATCCGACAGGTAGTTGGGTATGCGTCCGGAGTATCCGGTCAAAAGCTCTGCCCATTCCGACTGCCCCTCATTCTGGAATATGTGAAGCTGACCGTAATTGGCGTGGATAAGATGCTGATATTCGTGAGAGGCAATGCTGCGGACCCGCGTCACATTCACCCTTCCTTCGAAATAGATGATCGGACGTGAATTGAGGTAGATAATATCGGTCTGGTTGCTGTTGCTGTTGGAAGGATCGAGATCAACCGGATCAAAAAAACCGGCTACCGTGCCTCCGTCGCCGTCGGGTTCCCATCCGTCCTGTACATCGGTTATAAGAATATTGAGAACACCCGAGCCGTCGATGTTGGGCGGATTGCCGAAAACCTGCTCGTGAATGTCGATAATGCCCGACTGCGGCTGCCAGGAAAGGGGAGGCGTTTGCTGGCTCATGGCCTCAACCAGTCCGTCTATAACCTCCTGATTTACCTGATCCGGGGCAAACTCGCCGTCTTCAACCCAAATACGAAGCCGGTCGGTCAGGGCTTTTAGGGTGAAACTGATCGTGCTCCAGGTATTATTGGTTAGGTTACGAACCCGGAAATTCCGGCTGTCGCCGATCGAATACTCTTCAAGCAGGGTTTCAATCAGTGCGCCTTCGGGCTGAATACGCCTCAGCTCGTGGTAGTTTCTGAGTGCACGGACGGAGATGCTGTCGGTTAGGATGCCGTCGACGCTACACAGAAAACGTCCCTGAATTTCAGGCTGTATGAAGTGACGGAAGGTCCGTTCTGCTTGCCGGTCGGAATCCCTGAACGGAACCGTATGATCTGTGTGCTGGGCCTGTGCCGGAACAAAGGCCATTAAAAGAACGGCAAAGAAGCAAAATAAACGCTGAAGCAAGACAGACATAGAAAAACGGTTAATGGGTCGGGAACACGCTCGGTCGGATTGAACGCACCTGCTTTGCTGTTTGAAGAGGCACAGAATGCAGGTGACGAAAGCCTGTATCCTAAACCTAATTTAACAAGATAAGTTCTTAAGGTGAAAAATATGCAAGTATATCCCTCTTTTGTCAGTGTAAAACGGGTGATGAGCCGGAAAGAACTGAGAGGCTGTTTTCGATGACAAGCCCGGCCTTCGTATCTTGAGAAACGACGGATAAAAACACCTTGTTCGCCGGGTGTACTTGCTCATCAGATTACCTGAAAAATCCATATATGAACGATTCCGAAGCACTTTTTTACAGACATCTTGCCCTCACCAGCGATGCGCCCATGGGGCTTTCGGTGACGCATGCCGAGGGGCCTTTTTTTTACACGGCCGACGGAAGGCGCTATATCGATTTTATTTCAGGCATAGCCGTCAGTTCGCTGGGCCATCGTCACCCGGCCGTTATCCGGGCTTTGAAGCAGCAGCTCGATAAGCACCTGCACGTGATGGTTTACGGCGAATTTATTCAAAAGCCCCAGGCGGAATTTGCCGGGCTCATTGCCTCCGTTCTCCCCGAAAAGCTTGACCGCGTCTATTTTGTTAACAGCGGAACCGAAGCCAATGAAGCCGCCCTCAAGCTGGCTAAAAAACATACAGGGCGTACAAAATTTATCGCTTTCAAAGACAGCTACCACGGCGATACCCACGGCTCCCTCAGCGTTACCGGCCGCGATGTGTACCGCGATCCTTATCTGCCCCTGTTGCCGGATGTGCATTTTTTTGATTTCAACAGTGAGGCCGTGTTCGGGGCTGTTGACGAGCAGACGGCGGCTGTAATTCTGGAGCCGATACAGGGAGAGGGCGGCATCATTCCCGCAAACCGGGAATGGCTGGAAAAAATCAGAGAGTTATGCGATGCGAACGGCGTCTGTCTTATTTTTGATGAAATCCAGAGCGGATTCGGCCGGACCGGCGAGCTGTTCGCGTTTCAGGGCTACGGTGTGGTGCCGGATATCCTCACAATAGCCAAGGCGATGGGAGGAGGAATGCCGATCGGGGGCATTGTTTCATCAAGCAAGATATTTGAATCCTTTATGTACAATCCTCCGCTAAACCACGTCACTACCTTCGGCGGGCATCCGATGAGCTGTGCTTCAGGTTATGCCGCGTTGAAGACAATAGTGGAAGAAAAGCTCTGGAAGGAAGCGCCCCGGATAGAAAAGAAAATCCGGGCGGAGCTTAAAGGCCCGGGGATACAAGAGATTCGCGGAAAAGGAGCCATGCTTGGAATGGTGCTGGAAAGCAGGGAGCTTACCGAACGCGTAGTCAGCCGGTGCCTGGAGAAAGGTCTGCTGCTGGGCTGGACGCTTCACTCCAATACGTTGGTGCGTCTTGCCCCGCCGCTCACCATCCCGGATGAGGTGCTTCAGGAGGCTTTAACCTGCATTCGGGAGAGCGTGGAAGCGGGCCTTTAAAATCATGGAAAACAGAGTACAGGTGTATGAGAGAAAGCTGTTTATCTCGGAAAGAATGAAATAAATTGATATATTCTAATAGCCCTATAATATTTAAAGGAGCTGTTATGAAATCTCAATTAATTTTGGTTCCGACAGACCTTTCCAGGCTTGGTAACAGAGCTTTCGGATTGGCCGAACAGTATCGCCGTCTTTATAACGGCGTCATTTTACCTGTTCATGCTATACATCAACCCGTTTGGCCTGAAGGCATCCGGCTTCCCTCCATTGATGACAAAAACAGCCGGGAGCTGATTCGGATGGCATCAAGGCGCTGTACTGAAGAGGCTGAAAAGTGGACGCCCCCCGAATTTATTGATGAGCCGTTTATAACCTATGGCGATCCGGTACAGGTGATTCGTGAAAAAGCCGCTGAAGCCGGAATGGTCATCATGTCCACACACGGACGTACTGGATTCTCGAAATTTATGCTGGGTTCTGTGGCCGGTAAAGTTTGCCGGATTTCCAAAACACCGGTAATGGTGACAAATCCGAAAGATGAAATCAGCGGCTTCGATAAAATTTTACTTACAACCGATTTTTCCGAAGCTTCTTTCCGTGCGTTCTCTGAAGCTGAATTCTTTCTTTCCCACAGCGATGCCGGGGTTGTGCTGCTCCACGTGGTGAGCCTTGAATATGCCGGAAGCGGTGCCGACAGAGAGTTGCTCAAACGCGAAGCTGAAGAACGTCTCACTAAAATCGCTGAAACACATTTTTCAGCCTACAATGGGCGGATAACCACCAAAGTGATTGTAAGCGAAGAGACGGTTCACCGAGCCATCATACTGCATCTCGATGATTCGGATTACAATCTGCTGATAATGTCCACGACCGGCCGAACCGGTCTGAATTACGCCCTGATGGGCAGCACCGCCTCTCAGGTGATTCAACTTGCACGGGTTCCTGTACTTACAGTCAGGCCCGACGCCCCTTTAAACCACTAACCTAAGGAACGATGAAGAAGCTCAAAATCCTTGTACCGACTGATTTTTCCAAAACCGGAAACATCGCGTTTAAACATGCCGCCCGCCTGGTTGAAACCTTCGGCGGCACGGTCACGCCCTTGTTTGTTCATTATGAAGACACCCAAATCGCATCTCTTTTCGATATGCACCTGGTGGGCGAGCATCCGCGCTTTCGTGAGCGGTTACAAGAGCGATTACGGGCGGCAGCGGCCAAGTATCTGGCTCCTTCGGAAGTGGACGGACCGCTTGTATTAAAAGGGCGCGCAGCCGATGGAATCACTAAAACGGCCGCAGATTTTGATATGGTAGTGATGGCTACAAATGCCCGCACGGGGTTGGATCGTATGATGCAGGGTTCTGTTGCCCAGAAAGTTATAGCAGTTTCTTCAGTTCCGGTGCTTGTGGTTACCGATAAGTCGGAAACCGGTCCGATGTCGCGTTTTCTGATACTCACCGATCTTTCGAAAAAATCGCAAAAGGTGATGCCTCATGCCCGTCGCTTTATTGATAAAACAGGCGCAAAAGCTGATCTGATTTATTTTCAAAGCGTGGGTCCGCTATCGGTCGGAAACAGAAATCAGGCTGCTGAGCGAGCTAAAATGGAACTTCGGGCGGTACGGGAAGAACACTTTAAAGGATGTGAACCTGAAGTGAAGGAACAGGTGCTGATTACCAGTACATCGGCAACCGAAGCCATCACTAATCTGACACATTCCAGAGAGTACAGCATGGTGTTTATGACCACCCTGGGAAGCAGCAGTTTTAATAATCTCATTCTGGGTAGCACGGCCTCCAATCTGTTGAGCCTGGTGGAAGCCGGCCTTTTTACGGTGAATCCCAAGCGAGTTAAGTCAGACTGAACGATTGGTGTATAAGGCTCAGCTTTTCTAACGGAAAAGTGGAAACCGGCTGAAAGTTTAATCGGTTCATGCCGTTATTCCTGATCAATTGCTTACATTCGGGCCGGGCGGAACGACTTCTGTCCGGCCTGTATTATGTTGATGAATTTCCTGTTGCGCAAAACTTGCCCCACCGACTACTCACCTAAATTACTGCTGATGAATACTGAACTAAAAGAACGGCATATTCTGATTACCGGCGCATCGAGAGGACTTGGGCGCAGTCTGGCGGCACGTCTTGCCCCGACCGGAGCAAAACTCTCTCTTCTCGCCCGTAATTTCAATGAACTGGAAGCGCTCAGAAACTCTCTCGACGGACGCATAGCAGTATATGGAGCCGATATTACCGACCGGCAGGCCTTAGGCGATGCGTTGTCCTATTTTCGTGACCAACACGGCCGGTTTGACATCCTCATAAACAACGCCGGTACCGGGGCCTACAAGCCGCTGGCTGAATCATCGGTTGATGAAGTTGAAGTTACGTTGGCTGTTAATCTGGAATCCGTAGCCCTGCTCACACACCGGCTTTTACCTGATCTCAGGGAGTCCGATAACGCGCGGATTCTGAACATTTCAAGTGATCTCGGCCGCCGTCCGCTCGCAAATATGGCGGTCTATACGGCGTCTAAACATGGAATGGCCGGTCTCTCTCAGTCGCTGACGCGTGAACTTGCAAAAGATGATATTCGCGTGATGATGCTTAACCCTGGAATTATAGATACCTATTTCGGCGGGAAAGATCAGGGTGATACGCCTCCGCCTTACGGCATCGACCCGGATGATCTGGCCGATATTGCGGTTTTCATGCTTACAAGGCCCGGCTATCTTTTAATGGACGAAGTTACCGTTCACCCTATGAAGCAAGATTTTTAAAACCTTAGATTTACGTAAAGATGCAGCAGGATGAAATTGCCGGATTAAGGCGGAACTATACGCGTGAAAAACTTGACATCGCCGATACCGAACCCGATCCGGTTATTCAGTTTAAAAAATGGTTCGAGCAGGCGTTGAAATCCGGGATACCCGAGCCGAACGCAATGATACTCTCCACGGCCGGTACCGGGGGGCAGCCGCGCGGACGCGTGGTGTTGCTAAAAGGGGTGGATGATCGCGGCTTTATTTTCTACTCCAACTACAGCAGCCGCAAAGGGGAGGAACTGCAACAGAATCCGCGGGCTTCACTCTGTTTTAACTGGCTTGAGCTGGAGCGTCAGGTCAGGATAGACGGCACGGCAGAAAAAGTGCCGGAGGACGAATCCAAGGCCTATTTCGACTCGCGTCCGTTTGAAAGCAGAATCGGGGCGCTGGCTTCTCAGCAAAGTTCCGTGGTACGGGATCGCAATCAGCTTGAGACTACTTTTGAACAACTCAGAAAGGAATACGAGGGGAAAAACGTGCCGAAACCGCGAGACTGGGGCGGCTATGTGGTTCGGCCTTCGCGAATAGAGTTCTGGCAAGGCCGGCCGGGTAGAATGCACGATCGCATAGAGTATGATCGCAGCGATGACGGGTTGTGGCAAAAGTGCAGACTGGCGCCCTGAGGAAAATAAATTTGATGTATGTCGAAAGATAAAATAAGTCGATACCTCGAAGTTGCAACGCTGGAAAATGTCACCGACCTGTCGCATCTCAGGCCGGGTGATGAGATTGAACTGCGCGGCCGATGGAGCCAAACTATCTTCGGGAATGAAGCCCCGGTGATTCTGGAACTGGCTTGCGGAAAAGGAGATTATGCTATTGAGATGGCGCGGCGGTTTCCGGATAAAAATTTTATCGGCGTGGATATAAAAGGGGAGCGCATCTGGAAAGGAGCAAAAGTAGCGCTTGCTGAAAACCTGACTAACGTGCACTTTGTACGCGCACAGGTGGAATACTTGTCTCAGATATTCGGACGAAACGAGATCAGTGAAATCTGGATTACCTTTCCCGACCCCTTTCTGAAATACAGACGCCGTACACGCCGCCTTACTCATCCCCGATTCATTGACCGCTACAGAAACGTGCTGAAAGAAGGCGGCCTCGTTCACCTCAAAACCGACTCACCCGAACTCTTCCGGTTTACGCTTGAAGTTATTCAGGAGCTTGAACTCACCCTGCATGAACGGATAGACGATATCTACGCGCTCGGCACCGTGCCTGAGTTACTGCAAATCCGAACCTTCTACGAACAAAAGCATCTGCGTGAAGGGCGTGTTATTCGGTTTCTGGTTTTTGAGGTTTGATGGGGGCGTTTTGCAGGATGGTAACGTGTTTTCTTTGAAGCGAAAATTTCTTCGTAACCTGAGTTTGACTCTAAAGGTAACCGGTTACAGTTATTACAGAGAACAGTAAAAGTGAACAGTGTCAGTAACCAGTCTGAAGAAATAATTAAAATAGCCGGAGCTTGATATCTGACTAACTTTTGTTGTGAAAGTCATTCACAATTCAAAATCACTGTTGTCCGGAGAAACTGATTCTTACTGTATCCTTTGGCAGCATGTTTTTTATCCCGCGGATTACGCGGATTGAACGGATTGTTCCTGCCAAACTACGAAGTTCCGTGCCCTGAAGTAGTTTAGAGCCGGAGTTTTTTCCTTGCTTTCAA
>PXDL01000310.1 GCA_003566395.1 Balneolia bacterium
CGCCGCCTTCGGTGGAGGCCATAATTACATTTTTACCGGTGGCTCTGTCAAGGGTTACCCCGAGGTAAAACTCGTGCTTGATATCCACGCCGTCGGTTACGTACAGCCGCTGCACCTTCTTTCCGGCTTCACCGGTTTGTATGGTAACGAGGGTGTCGCCGAGCAGGTCTTCGGCACCTTTTTTCACTTCTTCAACAGATTTGCAGAGCATCACACCTTTCACTCCGCTTTTCAGCGTGCGGCCTTTACCACGGCCTCCGGCGTGAATTTGCGCTTTTAAGACAAATAAGGTGGAGCCTTTTTCTTTCAGGGTTTCTGCAGCTACCACCGCTTCCTCAACGGAAAAAGCCGGAATTCCACCGGGAACGGCAACCCCGTGTTCTTTCAGAATTTCCTTGGCCTGATACTCATGAATATTCATAATAAATAAATCTAATCAATGTCGGTTCAATTAATACTTTCAATGCGGCTAAAATAAAACATTATCGGCATTTCACATATCGGAATATGCCGAAATGGATTTACCCGGATTATTCACCAAGAATTTTTTTCGTTGGCAAGGCGAAGGTGAAAAAGTTAGCGGAAGGGTACTCATGTACCTGAGCACACTTTTTCGCCTTCAACGCAGCAAGCGGGAAAAAGTCGCCGTCTATTGCTACACCCAAGTTTTTGGGAATGTATATTTTCACAATATTCATATTAATCAGATGCTTAGACCGTACATTTTATAACTTCGTGAATAATTCGGGTTAATTCAGAATGGCAAAGAACACGGATGGCACGGATTGGGATGGATTCCGCGGATTTTTTTACCCATACATCGAAATCATTGCGGACAGGTTGAGTATCACCCTATCACAAACCTAAAAAGGGAACCCGGACAAAACCGGATTCCCTTTTTCATGTTAATTATGCTTTTAAAAACGTCAGATTTACTCCGGCATCTTTCTATTTAATCAGCATCATTTTGCGGGTTTTGACCATATTGCCGGCTACGATGCGGTATATATATACCCCGCTGGATAACCGGGATGCGTCGAAGGTTACGTTATAAGTTCCCGCGCTTTGCCGGCTGCTTACCAGCACTTCCACCCGCTGTCCGAGCGCGTTGTACACTTCCAGGCGTACATCGGCGGCTTCTGGGAGTGCGTACTTTATTTGCGTGGTCGGGTTGAACGGGTTCGGATAGTTTTGGCTCAGCTCGAAAGCCGGCGGGATGTCCTCGGGATCATTGGATGTTGCAGGAAGCACGCGCAGTTCGCCCGACACATGTAATCCGTCGCGCCAGAAACCGCCGCCCGCTTCGTGGAAACCGCCGTACACATAGCTGTTGTCTTCAAACTTGAAGCGTGTGGTGAAGTAGTAGCTTCCCGGCTCCAGATGCGCTCCCGCCTCGGCTACAAATTCCGCCATTGTATCATGAAGCTCATGGAAGGAGCCTTCCACCCAAAGGTCTTCTGCCCATGAACCCGGATGTATATTCTCGGAATGGAATCCAACCCACATCCGCAGTCCGTCGTGGATGTTACCCTCGTTCAGTATGGCTTCACCTTTTACCATACCGTGGGTATGGAAGTTTTCACCCTGATTGATGGTGATTTCATGCGGGTACTGTAAATTCGCCCATTGCAGTCCGGACTCTCCCTCGCCCACAGTAAGCGTTACCGGTATGGTTAGCTCGGGAGTCAGGGGAGAATTGGTTGAAATGATCAGATTCGCCGTATATACACCCGGCTGATAATCCGAAGCATCAATCACCAGCATCATCTCTTTTTCGGCACCAGGGGCAATAACACCCTGAGAAGGATTGGCGGAAAGGAAGTTCTGTGAACTGCCTTCCAGCTTGAAGGCCGTGTTGGCAAACTCCGGTGAAACCAATTGCCCGATGGGTGTCCAGCTTGTAATGTTGGCATTAAAAAGATCGGAAGGATCTATGATTGAAGCGCTGTTTTTATCACTTTCGCCCTCAAACCAGAACCACCGGTTATTTAACTGAAGATCACCCTCTGATACCATATACACAACCAGCCAGTATTCGCCCTCATCAAGCAGCAGCGGCACTCCGTCTGCCTGGCTTATATCCAGGGTGAAATCGGTCTTAAAATACCCGGCTACTTCATCCTGCGTGATGGTCAGGCCTTCTTCACCAAATTCCAGCACTTTGGAAAACACAGGCGTACTGTTATTGTCTTCAGGATGGCCCGCCGGCAGTCCGTTCGTATTTTCGTAGATGTAGAATCCGACAGCCGAGCCAATATCCTCGATCGGTATATCAGCGGTTGTGAAGGTCCGGTATCCATAAGCGGTTATTCGCTCAAGTTGAGCCGTCTGTTCAATTGTGAAGTTATCGGCCATGTAGAGCCCGCCGTCAAGCGGCGTAAAGAAACTGCTCGTAAAACCGTAGCTCGAGCTTATCAACGGCTGATACCAGAGTAGATTCATGTCGTCATCGCCGTCTTCCATCAATCCTGCGCCGGTCGGCTCTGAAACGGAATGAACCGATGCCCAATTCGGAAGTTTGAAGGCACCCGTCTGATGTCCGCTGCCGGATAGCCCGCGATCCTGCGTTACAGCCTGAGAAGCCGTTGCTGCTAACCTGTCGTTACGCGCCGGACGCGCATTACCGTTGTCCGGTTCCATGCCCACCTGAATGGTCATCGTGGTAAATTCAAGATCCGAATCACCGGTATTTGAAAGGGTAATGACCGACTGCGTGACCTCATTTTGGAGCAGCTCAAACTCCAGGCTTTCGGTATCGGAAGCAAGTACGCCCGGTTCGTTCGAATCGCCTTCGAGTGCAATGGTTAAAGCACCGGAATCCGCGTCACTTTCAACAGTCAATTCACCGCTGTATTCACCCACGGCACTTGGGGCAAAAGTGACGAGGATCGCCGCGCTTTCACCGGGAGCCAGGCTCAGCGACGTACTTTCGCCGGAAAACGCCTGTCCGTTCACGCTGAACGATTCAATGGTAAGCACATCCGTTCCGGAATTGGTTACCATAACAGGCTTCTCGGAAACAAAACCGGGAAAAACGTTACCGAAATCGAGTGTAGGGGAGCCCGCTGCGATATCCGGCAAACCGGTAACATTGAGCGTGGCAGGGATGGAAATTTCACCCCGCTCCGGATCATTGGTAAACAGCAGCAAGTTGTCGGTGTAAGTCCCTGCAAAGAAGGATTCGGCGCTGATGTCAAGAGTAACGGCTGCCGATGCGCCCGGCTCTACGATTCCCTCGGCCGGTGTAGCGGCTGTGATGAAGTCATCGGATTCGCTTAGTCCGAACAGCTCAATTTCACCGGACCAGATACCGAAATCGTTGTCAACCCAGCTGTTTCCGATCCACACGTA
>PXDL01000484.1 GCA_003566395.1 Balneolia bacterium
AGAATAGCCTCGTTGAGGCCCGCACGCTTCAAAGCGTCGAATTGTGCCTGCAACTTGTTCGGAAGCCAGATATCGTCATCGTCCAACAATGCGACCCAATCAGCCCTCGCTAGCGCGATACCGGCATTGCGGGTCGCCGAGGCGATACCTCGGCGGGGCGCTTCGTGATACTGCACCCGCGGGTCGCCCAGTTCTGCGATCAATGCGCCCTTCTCAGCGTCTGGTCCGTCATTGACAACGAGAACCTCCAAGGGGGCAACGGTCTGTGTCAATACGGACCTGACTGCTCGGATTACTTCGTCATGACGCCGATAGGTCGGAATGACAACTGAAACTCGAGCGTGAATAAAGCTCATATGTTGAAACTCTCCTTGCCGAAATTCAATTCTACAGACCTTGGACGAGGCTGGATTTAGATTTCAATGCTGTTGACAAGAAACTCTTGGACTTACCGACATGAAAATCCATACGCTTCCAAACCTCCTCCCAATTAACGGACTCCAAAATCGCTTCCGCGGAAAAATCTTCCGTATCCGGCGCGACAAACGCGGGAAGCAAATCAAATCTTTCACAAGCATCGAGTAGTCGATCTGAACTCCTAAAGCTACTCGGAACAACAATAACTGGCTTCTTGAAAACAAGAGCGAACATAAGACCATGGAACGATTTTGTCACAACGAACTTACTTCGTCTTATCGAACTAATCCAATCCCAAGGCCCCAACTCACCATCACCGAATTTAGCTCTTGCGTCGGTCTCCATTGCACATTTCATTACAGGAACATTAAATACGCTCTCAAGCCTTGCTGCCGCAATATCACCATTCTTGGACTGGCCATAATAAAAAAAATAATTGTTCTCCATCGTCGACATCTTGCTGCGGTCTTGGCTCTCATGATCCCAGTCAATCAGAAGCGTAGGATCAACAACAATCTCTGGCGATCTACCGCAAACATCAGTGATAGCACTGCGTGAAAAGCCGTCACGAACACTCAAAGCATCAAAATCAAGCATAGCGTCTTGATAATTTTTCAAAAGATCTCGTGACACGCTTGCTGATCCACAGCAGGCGGCATAGCTGATTTTCAGCACACTGTCCTCAACGTTCTTCAAGAAGTATTCGTTAAGTGCTCTAACTCCAAAGCGTGAACCCCATACTTGATCACTTCCAACCACTATAGCGTCAACCCCTGATCCATGAGAAATGTAATCCTGCACGCTTCGGAAGTGCGCTGACATATTCAAATCTTTAGAGCGAAATTCGTCAAACTTTCTTGACTTTTCTTCAATGGGGATGAGCCTATCCAGGCGCAGCGACTTGACAAACCGTCGCGTGATCTTGTTGTACTTCGCTATTTCAGGCCGCTCGCGACTGAATGGCCGGACGTCAATAATTTCAGCATCGAACCCCTGATCACGCAGGAACTTTAATGTGGCGTATGACTGTAGCACAGCTCCGTAATTATAAACATGGTGGAAAGTCAGGACGCCAATTTTCATTATCTCACCTTTGTCAAAAAGCAGGCAGCACGGTACGGATTCTTACCTTACCTTCTCGGAATTTTACTCAGTAAACTGAGTATATCTCGTCGGGCTTACGGCGCGGCGATGCTGCGACGACATACTCATTCTTAAGCTTTCCTACCGCAAGCAGCATAATCACAACTTCATCATCAGCGATATTCAGCGCCTTCCTGAGAAGATGATCCCGCTTTGCGTTAGCGCACCAGTTTAACGCACAACTCCCTAGACCCAATGCGTGCAACCCCCAAATCAATGACATTGAGAACATTCCTCCGTCGATAAACGCTTCATTTCGTTCTGCAATTCCGTGGAAACACTTTAATTGCGCCGTGATCACTAGAATCACAGGCGCCTTATCTCCAAATCCTCGGTTTCCATTCTGCAGCGAAAGAGCGCGCTCTTTTATCTCTTCGGAAAAAATCACGCGCACTTGCCAAGGCTGTCGATTGCATACAGAGGGGGACTTTTGCGCTATCTCTATTGCAGTGAAAATACTCTCTTTGTCCAAGTCTTCGTTTGAGAAAGTACGCACACTACTACGTGAAAGAAAGAAATCCCTCATCATGTCTGGTGATAAACGCGTAAATTCTGATGTTGAAACAGGCTTTGCGCCGCCAGTAGATATAAAGCTTTCTCTTTCGTTAACAAACTCGGAGATTTGATTTTGAAGATCTTCACTGAGATGACTCATGTGGGCTGAGTTAGCGTAATAACGCAATACCCCCAAGGAGAACTCAAGAATTGATGATTCTGAGTCAACACTTTCCAATCTTTTGTGTAGGTCTATGATCTTTGGTATATCTGAACTTCCGAAACCGGGTCGCGGCTCGGGTAGAGAGAAGCCCTTTTCTATTTTGTGAGCCAAAATCGAAAGACCTGATTCAATTGAAGGCTTGGAGCGCTTTGAAAAAAACGCGGAAGAGTGACGAAAGAAGCGCCAACCGTCAATGACTTGGAGTCGCAGCAATGACAGTATACGCTTTATAAATAGCAGTTTGCTTCTTAGCTTTCTCATTGGTCACTCTTCCGTCGGCTTAGGGTCACTGGCAGAGTATCAATCGACAGGGCAGATTTGACACTCAACCACAAAACAAAATTATAGAAAACCAGGGAAGCGGTGGCCGCGATGGCCGCCCCGTTTATGCCGAGGAGATAGATCAAAGGAATACCAAGGCAAATATTAACGACCGCTGCCCATTTAACCCAGTAGTAAGTAATACTCTCGTGACCTGTCATGTTTAGCAAAGGCCCAAGTGCGCCCGTGAAGGCATTAACAAGCTGTCCTGCAGATAAGATGACGAGCGCCATCGCGCCCGCAATGAACTCCGGACCGAATATCCCTGAGAGAATGACTTTAGGGAATAGAAAGATGAGCATTGCTGGTGGTAAAGCGAGCGCAAAAATTGCTCTCGAGCTTAATGTAACTAGTTTCTGCAGTGATGCCTTGTCCTGCTTGTAAGCGCGCACATAGTAAGGTTGAAACACTTGGGTCAACGCATAAAAACCGAAGATTAGGAGTACGGATATCTGTGTGACTACCCGAAAAATGCCGACATCCTCGTCAGTCTGAAAGACGCCAAGGAGCAGGATATGGATCTGGCTGTTCACCAGTTGCAGCCCCGTGATCATCGCCAGCGGCAACACCGCCCGGCGCCAGTATGCCGGTTCCGTGCGGCGCTCGGCGGTCTGCTTCACGCCCTCGGGCCGCGCCCGGCGCAGCATGATCGCCCCGGCGACGAAGGCCACCAGCGCCGCCGCCACATAGAACGCCATGGCCGTTTGCGGCCGCGCGATCGCCT
>PXDL01000083.1 GCA_003566395.1 Balneolia bacterium
AAGTCAACCGCCGCGCTCCGGATCGCCCGAAAGATGGACGCCCCCTGGCCTCTACTCTACGGGTTCATTATTTTACCCCGCTTTTTACGCGACGCTGTTTACGGTCTCATTGCACGAAACCGGTACAAATGGTTCGGAAAACGTGATAGCTGCCGTATGCCCGAACCCGAACTGAAGAGCTTGTTTCTTGAGTAATGCCGGGCTAACCCGGTACACCATCACCCTGAATTAACCACGAGAATAAAAATGAAAGTTATTGAGTTCTACGATAAGTCGGATGAACCCCTGATTTCCTTTGAAATAATTCCCCCTAAAAGAGGAAAATCGATTCAGGGAGTTTTTGATGCGCTCGATCAGGTGATGCCCTACCGGCCTCCGTTTATTGATGTGACCTCGCACGCGGCCGAAGCCTATTACGAAGAGCTCGACAACGGCACCGTAAAGCGGCACATCAAGCGCAAGCGCCCCGGCACGATCGGTTTGTGCGCGGCCATTAAACACAGGTACAACATCGAGCCGGTTCCGCATGTAATTTGTAAAGGGTTTACGCGCGAAGAGACAGAAGACGCCCTGATCGAACTTAACTACCTGGGTATTCAGAACGTTTTGGCTATTCGGGGAGACGACCCCGGGGCTTCCAAACCTTATAACAAAAACCGGGGCACCAACGAATACGCCGTAGATCTCGTGCAGCAGATCAAGCGCATGAACAAAGGCATCTACCTGGAAGAGCTGATCGATCCGGATAAAACCGATTTCTGTGTAGGCGTGGGCGGCTATCCCGAAAAGCATTTTGAGGCCCCGAATATCAACTGGGATATTCAGCGCCTGAAAGAGAAAGTTGATGCCGGAGCAGACTATGTGGTAACCCAAATGTTTTTCGACAACCGGTCCTATTTTGATTTTGTTGATAAATGCCGGGAAGCAGGCATCAACGTTCCGATTATACCGGGACTGAAGCTGATCACAAATTATCGCCACCTGACCTCGCTTCCGCGTTCATTTCACCTGACTTTGCCCGATTCCCTGGCCCATGAGATTGCTCTTAACCCGCAACAGGCCAAAGAGATAGGCATTGAGTGGACGCTTCAGCAATGTCAGGAGTTGCTGGACCACGGCGTACAGGGGCTTCATTTTTATATCATGGCAAATCCGAGTCCTGTAGTTAACTTGCTCGACCGGATGAAAACCGGACTAAAGACCCGCTCGTAACCATTCTACAGGATTTCGGATTGACGTTATCCGCACCTACATACTTGCTGCTTTTGATTATTCCCGGATTCGTACTTTTTGTGTCCGGATGTCGTCAGGTTCAGCCCGTAGATGCGTCGCATCAGATTGAGCAAAAACTGCTCCGGCAGTACGATCGCTGGCAGGGAACACCGTACCGGCTTGGAGGTAACGACCTCAACGGCGTGGACTGTTCGGCTTTTGTGATGCGTGTTTTTCGTGATGAATTCGGAGTGGAAATTCCACGTACAACCCGGAATCAACTTCGTGCAGGTAGCGCTGTAAACCCGAGACGGCTGCGGGTTGGCGATCTGGTTTTTTTTCAAACCGGACGTAACACCATGCACGTCGGTATTGTACTACGGAACGGCCGGTTCATGCACGCCTCGGTATCTCAAGGCGTAATTATCGATCAGCTCGGCGGAACGTACTGGCGCGAACGGTTTATCGGAGCACGAAGGGTTTTATAGCCGTACGTGCTAATTATTAATTCGACTTAACACACATTTTTTCCCTGAACATACATGAAGTTACTTGTTAATGTAGATCACGTTGCAACCCTTCGCAATGCGCGGTCGGAAGGCTTTCCCGATCCTGTTGAAGCAGCGGTCATTTGTGAGGCCAACGGCGCCGCCGGAATTGTTTTTCACCTCCGGGAAGACCGTCGTCATATAAAAGACGAGGACGCATGGCGCCTTAGCGAGCACGTGAAAGGGCTGCTTGACTTTGAGATGGGTGCCACTGAGGAAATGATTGGCATCTGCTGCAAGATGAAGCCGCACCTTTGCACATTGGTTCCTGAAAAGCGGGAAGAAATTACTACAGAGGGCGGCCTTAATATGCCTCTCATTATGGACGACTACCGCACCCGCGTACTCCCGAAATTGAAAGAAGCGGGCATACCGGTCAGTTTGTTTGTGGAACCCGAACCTGACGACATCAAACGCTGCGCCGAGCTGGGTGTGCCCGTTGTTGAGCTGCACACCGGTACCTACGCCAACGCATCCGAATCCCGGAAGCCGGCCGAGTTAAAACGCCTGCGCCTGGCTGCCGAAACCGCTCACGAGCACGGAATAAAGGTAAACGCAGGTCACGGCCTCAATTTTGAAAATATCCGGGCATTTATTGATGAAGTCCCTTATCTGGAAGAAATAAGTATAGGTCACGCGCTTATGGCCGACGCTCTCATGCGCGGACTTCCTGTTTCGGTCCGGGAAATGTCTGAAATCCTTGAAAATGCTACGGCAAAGGCTACCTAAATGAGTACTAATCCAAGCGGTGAACCTGCCCCATCGTCCTACAAATCCGGGTATGCAGCCATAGCGGGCAAACCCAACGCCGGGAAATCGACCTTTTTGAATGCTGTTCTCGGTACCAAGCTTTCTATTATTTCCCCCAAGGTTCAGACCACCCGGCACCGTATCACCGGTATTCATTCCGATGAGCGTGGTCAAATCGTTTTCCTGGATACGCCGGGGATTCTCGAACCGCGATATAAACTCCATGAAAGGATGATGAGAGCCGTGGGGCGCTCCCTCGAAGACGCCGATATTATCCTGTTCATCACCGATCCGGGAGACATTCCTGAAAAGGACGAGCTCGAAGTCTTGCGCAAAGCCGGAAAAAAACCGTTGCTTTCGCTGATCAACAAATCCGACAGGTACAGCGAAACGACACTGGATACAGCCCGCGCCCGGCTTGAAGAGGTCCTTCAGCCCACTGAAACGCACATTGTGTCTGCGCTGCATCAAAAAGGTGTGGATGCTATTGCCGAATCCATTTTCAACCTTCTGCCTCAGGGGCCGCCGTTTTACCCGCCGGACCAGCTCAGCGAACACCCCGAACGTTTTTTTGTATCTGAACTGATACGTGAGCAGCTTTTTGATCAGTACAGAGCCGAGATTCCGTATTCCTGTGCTGTTAACGTGCTCACTTTTTCCGATGATAAAGACATGGTGCGCATAGAAGCGGAAATCGTTGTAAACCGAAACAGTCAGAAAGGCATTCTGATCGGGAAAGGCGGAGCGGCCCTGAAGAAACTCGGAACGGTGTCGCGGCAGGAGATTGAGCGGTTTACCGGCCGGAAAGTCTTTTTAAATCTTTTTGTGAAAGTCAGGGAGAAGTGGCGCGATAACGACACTTTTCTACGAAGCTACGGCTACGACAGCTGACATCCGCGTACCCCGCCTTCTTGATTTCCGTATTTTTTTCGTTTATAATCGTTTCCGCGTGAGCTAATTTCAGGTTTACGCCGCCCTTTTCCCTTTGTGATTTAAGTTTTCATCTGCACTCCAATGAGCACGCGTAATCTGCCATCTGCCGAACAAGTTAAACGCCGGTTGAGAATTCAACACGAGCAACCGGCCTGGTATGCCCTCAAAACCGGTCCACGTAAAGAGAAAAAACTGAACGAAGAGCTTCAGAAAAGCGGAATTGAAACCTACATGCCTCTCAGCCGCGAGCTTCGGCAGTGGAGCGATCGGAAAAAGTGGGTGGAAGAACCCATGTTCCGGGGTTACATTTTTGTCCGGACCGTCACCAATGACTTTATTAAGGCTCTCAATCACGACGGAGCTGTCCATTTTGTGAAATTTAACGGCAGGCACTCTGTAATTCCGGAAGAACAGATCGAATTTATCCGGAAGATTGTGTCCAACAAAATCCGGTATGAAGTCAGCGAAGAGAAGTTTGAAGAAGGCGACCCCGTTGAAGTTGTTCAGGGGGCGCTGAAAGGGTTAAAAGGGGTATGGGTCCATAAAAAATCCAAGTATAATGTTGCTATTCATATTGAACAGCTTTCCAGAACGCTGACGGTGGAAATCCCCTCGGCTTTCATCAAAAAACTACCTCAACCCGACGATGAGGAAGCTGAAGCCGGGAAATAGTGACTACCGCCCAAAGAACTCGTTTCGGCGGTAAAACATCATACATCATAAAAAAAGGCGACACCCTTTACCCGAATTATTCACGAAATGATAAAATATGCGGTCCAATCAACTGATTAATATGAGTATATAGAAAATACACGTTACCCCGAATTTGGGTGTGCTTTAAAACGGCGAATTTTTACCGCTGACCGCGTTGAAGCTGGAAAAGTGTGCTCAGGGTACATTAGTACTCTTCCGCTCACTTTTTCACCTTCGCCTTGTCAGCGAAAAAAATTCTTGGTGAATAATCCGGGTTAAGATATCGCCTTTAGAATTTGTGCCCGGTCAGATTCAGGACTCCCGGATAGTTTTACAAATTGCATCCGTGAATGATTTTGTGCTTCCCTTTCCACCGAGATCGGCTGTGCGCACTTCAGGGTCGGCCAGTGCTTTCAGGCTTGACTCTCTGATCAGGGTGTAGTGATCATCCAGGCCTAAGTGGCGGAGCATCATAAGCGCTGAAAACAGCAAGGCTGTAGGATTGGCTTTGCCCTGCCCCGCTATATCCGGAGCGGATCCGTGAACGGCCTCAAACACGGCATAGTCGTCGCCGATGTTGGCACCGGGGGTGACGCCAAGCCCTCCCACAAGCCCGGACGCCAGATCACTTATGATATCACCAAACAGGTTGGTTGTAACGATTACATCAAACTGCTGCGGACGCATCACAAGCTGCATGGCCATGTTATCGATAATCATATCCTGAAACTCGATTTCCGGATAATCTTTGGCAATTTGCTCACCTATCCGTAAAAACAAACCCGTTGATTCTTTAAGGATGTTGGCTTTGTGGCCGAGGGTGACTTTCTTCAAATTAAATTTGCGGGCGTACTCAAAAGCGGCCTTCACAATTCGCTCGCTGGCTTTCCGGGTGATAACACCGACCAGCTCCACATGATCACGATCACCGTTTACGAAACGCTCCTGACCGATATAGAGGCCCTCTGTATTTTCCCGAAAAGTAACCAAATCCACATCAGGATAGACGTTTTTAACTCCCGGAAGCGACTGAACCGGACGTACGTTGGAGTACAGATTCAGAACCTGACGCAGTGTTACGTTCGCCGACTTGAAGCCCTTGCCCACAGGCGTTGTGAGCGGACCTTTGAGGGCTACACCATGCTCTTTTATTAAGTTGATGGTATCCTCGGGAAGCGGATTTCCTGTTTTTTCAAAGGCTTCTGCACCGGCAAAACCTTCTATCCAGTTTATGGGAACGCGGGCTTCACTAAATATTTGCTGTACTGAAGAAGTTATTTCAGGTCCGATGCCGTCACCGGGAAGTAATACTATGTTACGGGTCATTTTTTAATAGTTTTTTGAATGTCTAAAGATTTGTTCCGATTGAACTACGTACGGCCGGGTATTAAAGTGTTTAAGAAGGCTTTGCAAAACCGTTGATTTGCCTGTCTTTCGCCTTGTCACAAAAATGAAATCCTCGAATAGTTAGCCTATGCTCCGGTTTCATTTTTGCTCCTGCATTGAATTCAAACAAATTTCCTGGTTTATCAAAACTTTCTTTCACAACATAAACCTTCTTACAGGCGGGAAACCGGCATAACCGAACGCTGAGTTAACTAAATGGAAAACTGCAATGCCGGTGATTCAATACATCCCACGATAGGTTCCATTTTTAACTACGAAAACAGAAAGCGTTTCTCGTTTAGCAAAACATACCGTAAGAGGAAAAAGTGAGCATCACCCTGCCGAAATTCACCAAGTTTGTAAAATAGGAAAATTCGGGCTGAAAAACGTGATCAACGTCCTCTTCCGAGCAGAAGGTATCCGCTCAGACAGGCAAAGCCTCCGGTGAGGGCTCCGGCGAGAGTTGTCATTACATAGATCAACCAAACCGGCAGCGTCATCAGCGTACTTATCTGACTGCTGAGCACTCCGCCGTTCTGTATATCGGTGATCAGCGCAAGTACAAGCCACAGGCCTCCGGAGGCAAGCAAACCTGCTGAAAAGGCTTTGTAACCGCGATCAGGACCTATCAGCCCGGCTACAAAACAGGCAAAAACAATCGTCCACCAGGGGAAAAACAACATGAGGCCCCAGCTTCCCAGTACAATAATTACAATTGCCGCTTTCATGGGCGTACCTCTTCGGTTTCATCCTGATTTGTGAGCCAGTTTTGTGCTTCGTCCTGTGAGCCGAATAGTCTGAGCGGGAAATAGCCTCCGCGCGCCCAGGGATCTATGAAATCATCGTAGTGCAGGTTTCCGGGATTACCCGATTGGCCGCCCGGATATACGCCCCAGGCTTTGACTTCATCTTCAAGACTTACAACCATGCGCCATGACGGTCCCGCCCCGCCACGCACGGAGTTGAGGGCTTCGGTTGCCCCGTTGGTTTCTGAAGGCCGACGGCTGAGTGCTTCTACGCGCGTCAAATGCATGATTCGTGCATCCAGCTGACGCCGCCATTGCCAGTTTTGGGATTCGCCCAACCGTTCACGGAGATCATCAAGAGCTTTTTCCCAGCCGCGCATAACAACATCGCTGCGGCTTTTGTGAACATTGCCGGCATAGTTTTGCATCAGGTAAGCAAATTCATTTTCATCCTGAAGCATGCGGATGGTACGCTCCGTTGACGGGCGCCTCATCGGACTAAGATCAGCAGGATTATAGATTCTGTTCCAAAGTTCCGACTCCGTATGATTCATCCAATTCCGGAACAGCGTTGGCTCGATGTCGTCGGCAAGCATTTCATAATTCCAGCTTTCAAGCTTTTGGAGAAGATCTCGTTCCTGCTCTTCAAGTGCATCATAATCAGAATGTTCACGGATAAGAGAAAGAAGTATGGGCACGCCTTCCCGTGCATTCAGGCTGAGGTTATCGAGCTGCATATCCATCATATCGCGATAGCTGAACGCACGGTCTTCGGATAGCCGCTCGTTCATGCGCGCACCGCGCTCGTAGGTACTAAAAAAACGCCCTAAATAGTAAGGGTAATCGGGATCGGCGGGGTTTTGATTGGCCGAACTTACAAACCCGCGCTCCGGGTTCACCACATGCGGAACATGCTCCCTCGGCACGAACGTATTCCAGTCGTAAGCCGGATCGGAGCCGTCGCTGATAAAATCTCCCATCCCCTCCCAGCGCAGCGGAAAAAGCCCGTTATGCCAGAGAGCTACGTTTCCTTCGCGATCGGCGTAGGTGAAGTTTTGCCCCGGACCGTCGAATTGAAAAATGGCGTCCACAAATTCATCATAATTTGAAGCGCGGTTAATTTCGTAAAAAGCGCGCAGATCACGCGAAGGCAAATGGGCCGACCACCTGGTGGCATGGCCTTTCAGCTCGTCTTTATTTATATGATGAACCGGACCGTGGTGGGTGTAGTAAACCGTATCGATGCGCGCCCGGCTTCCGGCAACCGGTATTTCCTCAATAACCATCTCGGTGGGTTTCCAGCGGCCGTCATGCCGGTATTCCTTAAAGCTGTCGTCCCGAAAATCAATCTCGAAAACATCCAGTACATTGGCACCGGAGTTGGTTACGCCCCAGGCAATCTGCTCATTGAATCCAACAATCACAATCGGTATTCCGGGGATGGATACGCCATAGGTATTGGTATCCGGCCCGTGAAGCTGAATTTCGTACCAGATTGACGGAAGCGACATATCGAGGTGCATGTCGTTGGCCAGAAGCGGGCGCCCGGTTTCGGTCCGGTCGCCGTGTACGGCCCAGCTGTTACTTCCGATAGCCGGATCCGGCTCGGGGTAAAAAGCCTGTGTAATCATGGAAGGCGTGAAATCTCCGGCCGGAGAAGCAGGCTGAAGCGGCTCAAACGGCCACTGTGTACCTTCCGGCACTATGGGAACCATATTCTTGGGATACCCCGGCAGAAACCGATCGGCAAAGGAATCGCCGAGCGCCGCCCTCACATTGCTCATACTAAGTGCTGAACTACTGCCCGAAAGCGTTTGAGACATATTCATGTGCATCAGAAGAGCATTGATCGGCTCCCAGACGGGCGGGCGGTGCCCGAGCAATTTGTATTCTACCGGAAGATTTCGGAAAGGCAGGCCGTCTATCCAGGCATTCACGCCGTCTGAATAGGCTTCGAGCACCGTCAGCATTTCTTCATCCTCCTGATAGGCTTCCCATTTATTGCGTGCGCCGTACATCATCCCCTTACGACGCTGGACCTGATCGAGGGAGTCGGCCGGTGCGCCGAATACCTCCCCGAGCGTGCCGGCTGCGCTACGGACCTGAATATCCATTTGCCAAAGCCTGTCTCCTGCGGTGATGTAGCCCTGGGCAAAATACAGATCGTAATCGTTTTTGGCGAAAATGCGTGGCACACCACGATCGTCGAACATCACATAAACAGAATCCTGCAGCTGAGACTGATTGAGCCAAAAGCCATGCGGCTGATGAGGGGCATCCGCACTTTGCCAGAATCCGCTTACCGGGTTCAGGAAAGCCCCGAGGGGAGGAATCATGTCAATTCTGGTATTCAGGATGATTACCAGCACCAGCGTTGCGAGTAGTGAAGCTGCAAGTTTTGTCCACTTCATATCCGGAAGGTATGGTTAAGAAAAGTGGAAAGTAATCAGCCTCGGCGAAAGGTGCTACTTTTTTTGGCGGAAGTTGGTCTCAACATGCCGGGTGGTGGCTCAGCCTTTTTCCAGCTTTTTGCTCCCTTTAAACCCTCTGAAAAAATCTGCGGCTTCCATCTGCTTTTTACCTTCGTACTTTACCTGATCAAGGCCTATAAAACCGGGGTTGCACTTTACAAATACCTGATTATCTGATTCAATCACTTCGCCCGGCGAACCGGCGGAAGAATCAGGCTGATCTGCCATGAATGAACCGAGCAGCTTCAGCTTTTTCCCTTCGAGCATAGCATAGGCGCCTGGAAAAGGACTCAGGCCCCGGATATGGTTGTGTACAACAGCGGAAGGCCGGTTGAAGGAAACTTTACAGTCCTGATCAAATAGTTTGGGAGCGGGTGTGGCTTTGCTGTCGTCCTGACTTCTCAGTACCGCATTTCCTTTAGCCAGCTCCAGTACGGATTTAGAAAGCAGGTCAGGACCGGTCGCCATCAAGCGGTTGTACACGGAACCGGTGGTTTCATTTTCACCGATTTCAATAGATTGCTGCATTATAATACCGCCGGTGTCAACGCCGCTATCGAGCTTGAAAACCGTGCAGCCGGTTTGGGTTTCACCGTTCATTACCGCATGATGGATGGGGGCCGCCCCGCGGTAGGCCGGCAGCAGAGATGCGTGGAGATTCACGGAGCCGATACGGGGAATTTCCAGCATTTCAGGCGGCAGAATTTTGAAGGCCACCACCACAAACAGATCAGGATTCAACTCGCGTAACTTCTCATGGAGTTTCGGATCTTTCATCCGGTCGGCTTCGATAACAGGCAGACCGAGGCGAAGTGCATGTGCTTTAACCGGTGTGGGGCTTAACGTGCTGCCTCTGCCCCTTTTTTTATCGGTACCTGATATAACGGCCGCAACCTCAATCTGCGGCTCATGATAAAGTCGGAGCAGGGAGGGCACCGCAAAATCCGGTGAACCCATAAAAATTACAGAAACAGGTTTCATCAGTTCAATAAAGGTATTCCGGGAAGCCGGAGATCAGGCGGTTGCCGAATCTGTTTTTTCTTTGGAAGCTACTGGATAAGCAGCTTCTGCTTCACCGGCATGAATGGCGTTCAGACGCGATTTGAGCATGCGTTTTCTGAACGAACCGAGATAGTCTATGAATAGAATGCCGTCGATATGGTCGAACTCGTGCTGAATAACACGGCTTACCCAGCCCGTGAAGGCGCGTTTTTGCTCTTTAAAATTTCGATCGAGATAACTGACCTGTATCACTTCAGGACGGGAGACAGACTCCCTGATTCCGGGGATGCTGAGGCAACCTTCATCCAGCAATACGGTGTCCTGGTTGGCCGGTTTTACGTCCGGATTAATGAAAACGAGCGGGCCAACGTCTTCGGCCTGTTCATCATCTTCGGTAAAAGCGTCGGCGTCGATAACAAATAAACGAATCGAGCGGCCGATTTGAGGAGCTGCAAGTCCTACGCCCTGCCCGTTATACATGGTTTCAAACATATCGTCGATAAGTTGCTGGAGTTCCTGACTGTCGGACTCCACAGGCTCGGCGCGCTTTCGCAAAACGGGATCGTTGTAGGTTACGATCGGTAAAATGCTCATAAACTTGATTTTTGGTCTAAATACTCCTGCAGAATAATACAGGCGGCTGTAGCGTCTATCAGCCCTTTTTGTTCACGTTTTTTCTTTTTTACTCCACTCTGAATCAATTGCTGCCTTGCCATCACCGAAGTAAAACGTTCATCACACAGTTCAACAGGAATACCCGGGAATGCTTTTTTCAGCTTCTTGACAAAGGCGGTAACCATATCGGTTGAAGCTCCGGTTTGCCCGTCTTGACCAATCGGCCATCCCACAACGAAGGTCTCTATGATATTGGTTCCGGCGATGTCCCGGAGTTTACGAAATAAATCTTGTTCCCCAAAAGCACCAATCGGACTCGCGATGATGTGCATCGGGTCCGATTGGGCTAAACCTGTACGCTTTTTTCCTACATCCAGAGCGAGGATGCGTTTGTGTTTAAGCAAGTTCCGGCGTTTTAATCCTGATTTACAGTCTCAAGAGGCTGGCGAAGGAATTCCTTCAGCAGCTTACTCGGTTTGAAGTGCGTTTTCCTGTGTTCAGGTACGTAGATCACTTCGTTGGTTTTCGGGTTTCTCGCCTTGGGCTTAGCTTTGGTGATTTTAACTTCAAATACACCGAAATCGCGAATCTCAATACGGCATGTTGGATTTGCTTCCATCATGGTGTCCCGAATCGCAACGATGACGTCATCTACCCACGGCTCTACCTGAACCATTGGAAGATTCTTTTTTTCAGAAATGCGGCGCACTATGTCACGTTTCGTATAGGTCATGGTCTATCCTTAATTCTTATCTGTAATATTTATTCTACCACTATTTAATTAATGGTTTCTTAATATAAGACAGTTTTTTCTTAGTTAATTGTTAAATTTTAAAAAAGTAGCCTCTAAACTTTTGTTTACAAAAGTGTTAAACTATGCCACTTCATATTGATCAAACGGTTGATTAACCCTTATTCGTATCTGTAAGCTTGTTTAATGCCATCTATTTTGAGGATTCGTTTAATTACTTTTTCAAGATGTTTTAGATCTTCGACGTAAAGAATGATGGTTCCCTCGAATGCGCCGGTGTCGCTGCTAACATTTATGCTCTTCATATTGGTATTCAGGCTGTTGGATATCGTCGATGATATGTCGTTTATCAACCCGACCCTGTCTTCCCCTACTATTTTGATGGCTCCGATAAACTGATTCCCCGCCTGCCTGGCCCAGGATACATCCACAATATATTCGGGCTCGTTCTTAATCAGATGCTTCAGATTGTTGCAATTGGTTCGGTGTACTTTCAATCCGCCGTTCCGGCTTATGTAACCGACCACGTCATCGCCCGGAATAGGGTTGCAGCATTTGGAAAACGAAAACTTGATATTATCAAGATTCCCGTCCATGGTCAGCATCTGCTTATTGGCCGTCTGTGCGGTTTCAATAATACGGTCGTCGTAGGTGGCGCTTTCAATCTGTCCGGGTTTTTCCGGCTGTTTTTTCTCCTCAGGCTCATCTACACGGCCTTTGCTCAGAAAACTCCGTACGGCTTTAACCAGTCGGTTTACATCATAGGCTTCCGAACCGATGGAAAAAAACATCGACTGTATGGAATTAAACTCCAGCCTGTTGGCAATTTTGGCAAGATCCTGATCCGATAGCTCAAATTTATACCGTTCGGCTTTTTTCTTCCACAGCTCCCTGCCTTCTTCGGCAACCTTGCGCTTCTCCTGACGGATGTACTGCCGAATCCTGGATTTGGCCTTATGGGTAACCACATCGTTGATCCAGTCAGGGTTCAAATTCGATGTCTTTCCGGTAATGATCTCCACCTGATCGCCGCTGCTTAATTTATGCCTTAGCGGAACCATTTTGCCGTTCACTTTGGCCGCAATTGCCGTTTCTCCTATCTCGCTGTGGATGTCGAAGGCGAAGTCAATCGGAGTGGCATTCTGTGGAAGCGTACGAAGTTCTCCGTTGGGCGTAAAGGCATAAATTTCGCGGGAATAAAGATTGAGCTGGAAATCCTCTACAAATTCCTGAGCCGCTTCAGGCCGCGGATTATCGAGCACTTCCCTCACCCAGCTCACAAATTTATCCAGGCCGACGTCTTTGTCGGAGCCTTCCTTGTATTTCCAGTGTGCGGCCAGCCCTTTTTCAGCAATTTCATCCATCTGACGCGTGCGGATTTGCACTTCCACTTTCCTACCCCGATTGGTAATTACGGTCGTATGCAGCGACCGATATCCGTTGGCTTTGGGAACGGATATAAAATCACGGAATCGCTCCGGTATGGGCGTGTAAGAATCGGTGATAAATGAATAGACCCGCCAGCAGTCCTCTTTGCTATGAGGCTCATCCAAAATGATACGAATAGCAAATAAATCGTAAATTTCTTCAAACGGCTTCTGCTGCCGCATCATTTTTTTGTAAATCGAGTAAATGTGCTTCGGCCTTCCCTTGATCTCGAAATTGAACCCGGAGCGCTCGAGCTGTTCGCGTATCGGCTCCATAAACTGACCGATGAACTCCTCGCGTGCTTCCTTTTTTTCCTTCAGTTTTCGGGCAATGAATTTATACCCTTCCGGGTCGGTGGCTTTGAAGCAAAGGTCTTCGAGCTCACTTTTAATTGTATAAAGGCCGAAGCGATGCGCAAAGGGAGCGTAAAGCTCGATGGTTTCGGTTGCGATGCTGAGCTGTTTGTTACGCGGAAGGTGATGAAGGGTCCGCATGTTGTGAAGCCGGTCGGCAAATTTGATAAGCACAACGCGCAGATCTTCGGCCATATACATCAGCAGCTTCATGAACGTCTCGGCCTGCTTCACCCCTTTCGATTTAAACACACCCGAAATCTTGGTGAGCCCGTCGATGAGCTGGGAAACCGTGCTGCCGAAAGATTTCTCAATATCTGCGAGGGTAACCTCGGTGTCTTCCACCGTATCATGCAGCAGGGCCGCGGCCACGGATACGTCATCCATCCCGATTTCATCAGCCAGAATTTCAGCTACAGCCAGCGGATGCAAATAGTAGGGCTCGCCCGACGCCCTGGTAATTCCGTCATGGGAAATAAAGGTTAGCTTGAAGGCCCGCTCAATAAGGCTTTCATCCAGCGTTGACATGTTTTCGCGGCACAGCTCAAGCAGGTGGTCGAGATACTGTTGCTGTACCTCGCCGAGACGGTATTCATCGAGATTGTGTTTGTATGCGGATATTGTTTCCGACATAAAATTTCAGGCGATAATTATAGATAAACGCTCAATTTATTTATTCCTGTAATCTGTATCAACGCGAAAAAAAAATCAATAGTTTAATCATTCCGGCCTATCAAACTATCGGGGTTCAGCACTTTCAATTCGTCTTTCACAAAGGTTCGTCCTTTCCGGATCAATTCGCCGTCGGCATAGACATCGGCGGCTATACAAACCAAATCCCAGTGTATGGCGCTTTTGTTTCCGTTTGGGGCGATGTCGTAATCCTGGCCGAGTGTAAGATGGTTCGATCCGTAGATTTTTTCATCAAACAAAATATCGTACATCGGCTTTTCGATAAGCGGATTGGTTCCGAAGCTGAATTCACCGAAAAACCGCGCCCCTTCATCCGTATCCAGAATTTCCTGAAGCGCATCATTATCGGAGCTGTCGAAATCGGTCACGCGGCCGTCCTTCACTTCTAATTTCACAAATTCAAACGGTTTGCCCTGATACACCGAGGGCGCGTAGGTGATTTCGCCCTGCACGCTTTCCCGAATCGGGGCACTGAAAAGTTCACCGTCGGGGATGTTCCGGGTTCCGTAGCAAGAGACCCACTCCTGACCTTTCACTGAAAAGCGGATATCGGTTCCTTTTCCTTTCAGATGGATTTCATCGGTGGCCCGTAAAAGTTTTTCGAGCGGCATCATCGCTTTGCGCAGCTTTTCATAATCGAGCAGACAGGCATCGTAATAAAAGTCGGAAAACTCCGATGTCGGCATTCTGGCGTTCATCGCAAA
>PXDL01000403.1 GCA_003566395.1 Balneolia bacterium
CTGGAATTGTTTCCAGTTTTCAGGGATCGTCCCGGTCAGATTATTGTCCGCCCAGTTCATACTTCCTGCTGAAGGCGACCTTGTATAGACCCAGTCAGGAATCTCGCCTGACATGCCGAGACCGGCTCGTCCAAGTCCGGAGCTGCTATCCAATTCCCATTCCGTATCATCAACATGATCTACCTTAATACCCGTATAGCTTATGTTGAAGCCGCTAATTCTACCATCCTTCACCCACTCGGGAATATCACCGGTAAGGCCGGGGTTGTACGACAAGTCTAAATCTGATAATTGTTCGCCCAATGGTGCGAGTTCCGGACGATCAAGCGTGCCGGTAACGCCCATATCTCTAAGAGCCATCCGCCCAATACCCGATTCGGTCAACCAGGCCGGAAGATCTCCTACTTCCATGCCGGTATTGTGGTAAAGATAAAATCGATCTATTGACGAGAACTGAATTACCTCGGGAAGATCTCCGGTAAGAAATGCGTTATGATACAAATAGAACCTTGAAAGATTCGGCGCCTCAAACAAGCCGTCCGGAAGCGGACCTTCAAATCCTGTATCGTACAAATAAAAACGAGTCATATTGGGAACTCTGTAAATCCCCTCGGGTAACGGCCCAGTGAAAGTTCGGCCCAAAAGAAATATTCTTTCCAGACCCGTCAGGAGCGTTAGATCAGGCCATTCACCTTCGCCCGCAGAAATCGCTTCTCCCGGCCAATCAAAAGGCTGATCATCCGACGCTCTATTGCCGTATCCTTCCGGATCCAATGGATTATAGTAATCGAACACTCCCTCACCAATACGCAAAACCCACAGGTTGGGTATATCGGCAAGCCACATGGGAACCTTGCCTGTCCGATTGGTATTATGGATCCACAGTTCCTCCAGGGTTTCTACATACTGAATCCAGTCAGGAACGTCTCCCGGATCAAGCGGGTTTGCATGAACATAAATATCTTCCAGGTACGGCAAATTATCAAGCACAGGTATGTCGCCCGTAAATTTGTTTTGGCCAACTCTAAAAAACGTCATTGTCTCGGCATCGTTAAATTCCTGGGGAATTGTGCCTGTCATGAAATTATTTTCAATTCGAAAGTAGACCATCGCCGGCATTTCACCAACCGTTAAAGGAAATTCACCGACCATAGGTGTGCTGGTAATTCGCATACTTGTTATTGGCATGGGAATATAAACATCCCAGGGAAGCTCGCCTTCTATCTGTGTAGCATTAAGAGAAAAACGATTCAGCTGAAGGCCTTCAAAATGCTCATAACCGCCATATAATCTATTCCACTGGCCACCCTCAAAACTACGCAAATAGGTCATATCGCCTATTTCAGGGGCTACCACGCCCGGATAAGGCATATTTCTATGGGGTATGCTGATGCTCGTGACACGCCATTCGGGTTGATCAGTAGTACCGACGTTTTCAATTCCGCCAATACCAGTCCAGAAATCTATCCGGTCCACCAGCCAGCCAGAGTTATCAACCCACATATCGACATTCATCGATGCATGCAGGGCAACCAGTGCCGCAGAATCATCTTTATGGATAGGTTCGGTGCGCTCTGTCACAACACTTCCATCGGCATCAATCATCTCTGCCTGCCATCTTTTTGCCTGTGCATCATTGGCAGTAATAACCGTCATGGATAGCATAAAGCAAAAAGCCGTAACCAAATAGATAAAATATCCGAGACGCCTGGGCTCCGGATAATTCACCGTAATTGTTTTTATTGTATTGTATTTGCTCGTCATGATTTTATTCCTCTAATCATATATAGATGTTTTATTTGATTCGAATACCGGAGAATTGTGAACTTGTCCTGTATTCAGTTTTTTAATATCGAAAAGATGTTTTTTTTAAGTCTGCTTATAACCTCCTTATTGTTTTGTTTTTGTTTTAGTTCTTTCTCATAAAATGATGGATTACACAGGTCCCTGCCCCATTTCAGAATTCAGAAATGTAACGCAAACCCTCTGGTTTCTAAAAAGTGTAGCGAAGACCCATGTTGAAGGTCCGTCCGGACCTGGATATCGTGCTCGGATAATAATCACGGTTGTGTTGGTAGCTGATCATCGTGGAATTTAAAAGATTCAGCGCATCAGCCCAGATTCTGAAAGATGAGGTGATCCGATACCGGACAGTGGCCGACAAATGGCTCGTCCTGTCGCTGTAAGTATCAAAATAGACGCGTTCCTGCACCTGAATATCCGGAACCCATCGCAGTTCTCCATACGACGAAATTGACGGAGATGTCCAACGATAGGACAATTGACCCGAAAAATTGCCCTGGTTGTAGTCAAGTCCGGCATTGACTACATGTGGCCTCTGGTCTGCAATACGCGGTGAATCATCCCGGTCAAGCATGGCAATCGAATAGGCATAGGAGTAATTGGCATACGTGCCAAAATTACCCAGAAAACCCGGAAGAAAAGTCAGGTTCTGCTGCCAGGAAACCTCCAGACCATACACCGTGCCCTCCTCGCCGTTCAGAATGGTGCTGTAGCGCCAGTTGGCATATTTCCCTTCACCATCGATACCTTCCTCGGGATGAATGGTTTCCGAATAACGATATACAAAATCCGTCAGGTCCTTGTAGTACAAACCTACGGCAAACTGCCCGACCTGCATGAAGTAATGTTCGAAAAGAAGATCCAGATTATCGGATCTCATGGGCCGAAGGTCAGGATTGCCCTCTGTCAACCTTTCAGATGCATAGTTTCTCTCAATCGAAGGATTAAGCTCGGAAAGCGTAGGCCGGCCAATCGACCGTGAATAGGCCAAACGAATGTTCGACCGGGGACCCAGAGAATACACAAACTGGGCGTTCGGGAAAAGATGGGTGTAGTTGTTTCTGGCGATCAGTTCAGTAGCTCCCCTGAATCGGCCAACCATGTTAATCATGATATCTTTCCCGTCATAGCGCGTATCGGTATGTTCCACGCGTACTCCTCCCAAAAACCGTAACCGGCCAAAATTCATTGTCCCCATCCCGTATCCGGCAAAGGTGTGCTCATGAGAGTAAAAATCGCTCGTTTCCTTGACCTGAGCCCAGGTCCGATGATCAAAATGGAACTGAGGATAGTGCGCGATATAGAAATCCCGGGCTTTGTGCAAGTCCATAAACCACTGAATGTGATACAAAGGATGCTCCCGGTCGAACAACCGCCAGTCAGCGTTCGGAATCATGTAAAACTGATCCGCCCACAAGAACGGATTGGGTTCCATATTCAATCTTTCCCGGTGGCCTTCCTTGAAGGACATGATGGCACTGGAACCGAACTTGAGCGTGCCC
>PXDL01000385.1 GCA_003566395.1 Balneolia bacterium
AGGTCACCGGTGTGGGTGAACCCTTCCAGACGGATATCCAGCGTATTGGCCAGAAAACGCCGTTTCAGGAACGTTTCAATACGAATATCCACGCGGCCTTCATATCGGGTATAGGAGAATTCACTCCCGAGAAAGCCATCCTGCGAATGATCTACGCGGAGCAGCGCATTGTTTTCACCCACAATTCCAAACGGCGTGGGCGTTCCCCCTACCTGAAGCCAAAAGGTAGCCGTGCTGAGACGGCCGGCATCAATTTGGGGATTTTCTCGCTGAATAACACCGCCTTCGAAGGAGTAATTTGTTTTTTTCGGAAGATTTTGCTGGTTTTCAGTAGCAATCATTACTCCGGGCCGCAGCCAAATTCTGGTAACCGGCTCGCGGAAACCGAAGCTGTAGCCGGCCGAAAACCGTTCACGCTGAAAATAATCGTAATAGTCGGGAAGACCGGCAAGCATGTTGGTGGATGCCAGTCCCGGGGTGTAATTCAGCGAATGAATCCGGGTTCTCACGTCGTAATCATAAAATAGCCTAAGTCTTCCTGTCCGGTTTGCGTCAGGGCCGCTCCAGCTCAATCCTCCTCCATACGACAACACGCCACGCGCACTCGAAAGCCCGATTTTTCCATCTATGCTGAGGTTATCGGAGATGTCGAATTCCGGTTTAATTCCACCGTATATAGCCTCCACGCGGTTAAACCGTATATCGGGATTAATATCGATGCGGCTCATAAATCCGGAGTCATTCCCATTTCCGCTGCCGCTGCCCGCCATACGTGCAAGAATTCCTGTAGGCCTGAAGGCGTCTTCAACGGATTTGGTAGAATCTATGGTTTCGTAGGCTTCGCGCTCGGGTTCGGTCAGAGGGATGGTTTCAGTTTGAAGTTCAAAACTACGCCCGATACGCTCCCGCTGCACTTCATCCAGTCGTTCAAAGGCAATCCTTGCCCGGCTTCTCCCGAACACCGAATCCGGCACAACGGGATTGATCTCATAATTGGTGATGGAAGACACCACATTAAACCTGATTTCCGGAATCCGGAATCCCGGCAGCCCTATTTCAGCCTTTCCGTTAATCCGCACGTCGGCCGGCAGCCAGAAATCGCCTCCGAAGTTGTTGAACTGCTGTTTGTAGCTTAGATTGATTTCCTGAATCGGGGCCGGGAAAAAGACCATATCTCCGGGCACCAGGTTGATTTCTATCATCGCGTAGGTTTCCCCGAGCACCGAAATCTGTCCTTCAAAAACAGGCTGCAACTTGGTTTTGGGAATCACCCGGATATCATAGACGATCTGATCATCCAGATATCGGCGGTTTTCGATACGAAAATCGTAATACCGGAAGGCGTCGGGATGAGTAACACCGATCATGCGAAAGCCGGCTATTTCGATTTCATCATCATAAAAATTGGGCAGATAGCTGGTTCCGGCAAAATTCTGGTCGGCCATCACGTTGCTGGTTTGCCGCTGATCCACAATATATTCTCGAAAACCGCGGCCGCGCTTCCACCAGGTTTCCGACAGGCTCTCCTGAATAGTAACAATGCCTTCCTCGTTGCTGAGCCCGGATCGCGTGTAGGCGTCGGCTTTCCAGCTATCGAGCTGCTCCCTCCATATCTGCTTGCGGGCGATTACCCGCTCCATGATATGCATAGCCGGATCCTCACCGGTAAAAACCAGCTCTTCAAGTTCCAGAGAGGACGGCTGAAGACGGATGATGCGGTCGGTACGGTCTTCGGTGAATTCGGCTTCCTGCCGCTCATAACCGATAAACCTGAATTGAAGCGTAACCGGAAGTTCACGCACGCTTAGCTCAAAAAAACCCTGATCGTTGGTGATGGTGCCCCTGTAGGTATCTTTTACCTGAATATTGGCGGCAGGCAGGGGATCACCGGTTTCGGCATCCACCACGCGACCGGTAAGATGATGGCTTCGGTCTTGTTCAGACTGAACTGCGAAAACATTTACGGGTATGGAAAGCGCAATTATTGAAAAACAAAAAAATGCAAGTATCCCGGCTTTAACCGGTTTTATTATAAAATTCAGATTCATTCCTGGGGTCATGATATACAGAAGGCTTCGCAAACCGTTTGTGATGATGTGATTTCAAGCTTGCCGGTACGAAAAAAATCATTCCGGGTTCACACAAACTTTCAGGGAAGCATGAATGATCCGGAATCCGTATTATTTCAACTCTTCAAAAAAATCCGGCCCCGTAGTTCAACCGGATAGAACGATAGCCTCCTAAGCTTTAGATCTGGGTTCGAGTCCCGGCGGGGTCACTTTTCCTTACATTCAACCTCATCATCACACCTATGAAAACTCTGTTTGTTCTGTGTATTGTAACCGTCTCGGCATTTCTGCCGGTTTCTCTACTCCACGCACAGACGGGCACTGATTACGGCACCTCAACTTTTACCGTTAACGGTGCGCTGTCCGGAAGTTTCCAGGGAACGGCCGACTTTGTTGCCGCGGAAAATTTCGGAGTGAACACTTTCGAGATCAGCATGAACGACCGCAGCCCGCAAACGTTCTCACTTCAGATTATGCGTCAATCCAGCGAACCCGCAGAAGTTCCGGTAGCCGGGGCCTATACCATCGGGATGAATGACGGCACAGGTTCTGCTTTTACCGCCATTTTTGTGGATACAAGCGAAGGTTTCGCTCACGCCGCCGAGTACACCACCTTATTTGACGACGCCACAGGAGAGCTTGTAATTGAGCTTTCGGAAAACGGTCGATTATCAGGTTTTTTCCGATTTACGGCAACCAATCTTGAAACCGGAGACCGCATTGAAGTGTCAGAAGGAAGCTTCTCCGCGGTCGAGCGCAGGTATTAGTCCGGTCGTTAATTCTATTTCACGATCATCATAGAACGCAGCTTCCGTTCGTTACCGGCGCGCAGCTCATACAGATACATCCCGCTGGGCAGTCCGGCGGCATCGAAGGTGACCGAATGCGTGCCCTCGTGGAGGGTTTGCTGTATCAGCGTCTGCACTTTTCTCCCGAGCGTATCATAGACCGTGAGGCGCACATCCGTAACGCCGGGAAGCTGAAACGAAATGACGGTGGACGGATTAAAGGGATTGGGATAATTCTGATTCAGCCTGATCTGATTCGGAAGTTCTTCATCACGTAACGATGTGCCGGTTTCATCGCCCTCATAAACCACATATCCCCAGGCCGGAAGCGTAAACTGCGCAGCTTCTCCGAGGGTGATGGCTTCATCGGTGAATACATCCCGCCAGGTTCCGGTAAACGCGGTTCCGTTCAGGGTGAAGGTTTTCTCAGAATCGGTCAGGTTCAT
>PXDL01000461.1 GCA_003566395.1 Balneolia bacterium
CATCGTGGTGGTTCACTTCAATGTCCCAGCGCCAAATGTATTCCTGTAGCACTTGCTTCAGGGGCATGTCCGGATCTGTGCAGATTAAATAAGCCGGTTGCGTGTAGAGTCGGCGTGATCCTTTGCGCAAGCGATAGCCGACCGGGCGGATGACAACGAGCCGAAGATCCATTTCACCGGCGACCCGCCAACGCACCGGACCCAGCGTTTTGACTTCAAACTCACGGTCTCGTCCGCTCACGCGAACCACCACCTTTACCCAGGGGATTTTCGGGTCCTTGCGGATTTGCTCAGGCGTGGGCAGATCTTCTCCGTAAAACTTTTTGCGTCCTTTCGGGTTTTGCTTCTCGGGCTTCGCGCTGAGTTTGGCGTCTTTGCGGATGCGTCCAATCAAGGTTGTTTTAGGTGGCAGATTTCGGATCGTCGTTCTGTTGGTGTAGCTGCCATCGACGACGGTATGCAAGGCGGGCGTAACGCCTTTATTTTCCTCCGTGCGTTGCGCTTGCAGGGCCTTCAATGCCTCGACGGCCAAAGTGTTGAGGTTACGCTGCTTCATCTGCTCTTTATAAGCCGCGAAGGTTTGTTCGCAGGAGCCTTTGCGGGGTTTGCGAGGGGTGGAGGCATCGTTGAAGGCAATGGGTATCATCCGCACTTCGCCCTGAGCATCCGCTACCGCAGCACTCAATTGAAGACGGCGTTGCGCCCAAACCAGATTGACATTGAAGGGCGGTCCCAGCGGATCTTTGCGGTAAGCAGTGCCGGGGATGCATTTGCCCCTTTTGCGCAGGATGGTGTCGTCCAAGGCAACGCAAAGGGTTTGGGACTGTGGCCGCAGCGCGTCAATCTGGCGGCGCACTTCGCTGAAAATCGCATTCGAATCGATCCGGGCTTTGGAGTAGAGCGAGTAGTCAGCCGTCCAGTCTTCGAACTGACCACCGAAAACGGTGATCAAGCCCGAGATCGTGTGGCGGCCTGGACAAAGCAGATGTGCCAAAAGATGCTGACGCAAGCGCTCGGCGCAGGAAGAAACGCCGGAGGCCTCTGCGGCGCAGCGTTGCCAAATCGCCTCCCACTGATTCAGGAGCGAGGTTTCGTTTTTTCTTCGATGATTACCGGTGAGGGTGGAACAACCGGGCGGTGGGCGATGATGTTAGCTTTGTCCTCAATGATCCATTCGATGATTTCGCCTTTCTGAAACTCCATCGCCTCGGCCACTGCGGTAGGGAAGTTGATGTAATACTGGTCGGCTCCCTTTTTGCGGGAGATGAGCTGAACTTTAGTCGGATATCCCATGATAAGAATTAGGTTGGGTTGGATTGGAAGATGTGTGACGATCGAATAAATCTAGCGCATAAACTAGATATAAGTCAACTCGAAAAGACCGATAAATACGGGACCCTTGAAGCGCTTACTAGATTCTCAATCTAGTAAAACCAAACTCGAGAAAAGGCCTACCGTTTCCGGTAGGCCTTCAAAAACTTTGTCCAATTATCTTAATTCTGCATCACTTGCCCTTGCAGTTGGCTGAGGGTGCGATGTAGCTCTTCCTGACGTTGCATCAGTTCCGTGGCGCGAGGGTCTACCTCCACAATTGCTGCCATGAAGACTTCCTGATATTCGTTGAGTTGCTCACGCACTTCTTCTCCGTTTTGAGCCTCCATCTCAGTTTCGCCCAAGGCAGATCTTACTTCCTGAAATTGTTGGGCATTTGCTTGGAACTCGTTGATTGCCTCGGGTTCGAGGTCAGACGGATCACCTGCAGTGATGAGAGCCTCGAAAAGTTCTCCACGCTGCTGAATCATTGCCCTCTGCTCGGGGTTGATGCTTTTCATCTCCTCCACCAAGGCTGAATCATAAGCAAGAAGTGCCTCTTGGACCTCTGGAAGGTTTTGCGTCTCTTGCTGAATTGGCTCCAAAACACTGGCAATTTGCTGCAGTTCCGCTTGAGCGGCCTCAAACTGCGCTTGCGGCGATTCGGAACCAGCCGAACGCTCTTGCATCTCGTGTTGGACCGGGTCGCCCTCTCCAGTCAGCCCGTAGGCTGCGGACGCTGCAATGCTTCCGCAAAGGGAGATAAGTAATAGGTTGCGGGATTTTTTGTTTATCATAATTGAATCGTTCTAATTGAATGAATAATCGGTTTACGAACTGGTAAGGTCATTGATGGATCATATGTGTTCCGACACATGATCCCGCTGAATTTCCTGAATCGGCTACAGGCGCCTTCATAGAGGGCCTAGCGCTGATTCGGAAAATTGAATTTTTTTTATTTCCTTATTACTTTAACGTTATTCTACACTAAAAAACCGTTCCAGCTGGATTTTTTTGAGAAACGATGAGTTGACATCACGTTTCAAATCTCCGAGACAAAAGGAGTTAAATTTCGGGGCATAGCGCAGCCTGGTAGCGCGCTTCGTTCGGGACGAAGAGGTCGCAGGTTCAAATCCTGTTGCCCCGACCATTTTTAACTGTGCAGCTTTTTACCGCCGCAGGTTGCGTTAGGTCTCTGACCGTAAAGCCAGGAAACGGACCCGACTTTAGACTTCTCAGAGGCACAGCGCGGGCCGCGCGAGGAAATCAGATAGCCGAACCGGGCTTCACGGCGAATCGGCCCGGCCCCATAAACATAAGCGCAAGGAAAACGATGGCGAGCTCTGTCGGCCAAGCGGCACCCATCATAAAGACGCTGTCACCCGCCTGAACTTTATGCACTGCAGCGACCACCATCGTGCAACAAAGGAAAAATGAAGCGGTACGGGCATAAAGCCCAATGGCCAAGAGAATGCCTCCGGCAAATTCCGCCATCGTCCCGGCAAAACCGAAGACCAGGTGCAGCCATTCTGCAGAGATACCCCAATTCTGCATCGTTCCTCCCAATCCCCGCCACGCGTTTGGTCCGCCGACAACTTTACCCCAGCCGTGCGCAACCATAAACCCGCCAAGCCCGAGGCGAAGTATGAGGAGGCCGAAATCACGTTTCTGGAAAAACCGGGAGAGGCTGTGAATGAACGTTTGCATTGCTTCTGTAGTCACACCCATTTTGCAAATAGCCCAACTCGCGGGCTCTATTTATGCACCGATGAGGCCATTCAGAGTGGGGCTCGGGCGCATTGCAGCGGCAGCTTTTGATGGATCCGGGTGGTAATATCCGCCGAGATCGATGGGCTTACCCTGTGCTCCATTGAGTTCGGCAACAATGGTTTCCTCATTGCGACGCAGCTCTTCGGCCAACTTGGCAAAGCTGGACGCAAGGGCGGCATCCTTCGTCTGCGCGGCGAGACACTCGGCCCAAAAGAG
>PXDL01000179.1 GCA_003566395.1 Balneolia bacterium
AAAAACCTCTGTTGATCCTCCAAATCCATCTTCAGTGTTGATTAGAAATCCCCATGTCATCCAATCATCAACACTAACCTCAGCTCCGAAATAAATGTAATTTTCGTCACTTGTAACATATAAATTTTGTGCGTGTGCACTATTCCATCCCGCATCAGGATTTGTAGAAACCGGGTCGCCCCAAACTTCAGTTCCGTCGAACGAACCATCAATTACAGGCTGCGCCTGCGCAGTCATTGCCAAACCGAATAGAGCCAACAGGGTGGCTATACTGTAGATTATTTTCTTCATCTTTAATATCCTTTTGATCTTGTCCTTGGTAAGCGCTTACATATGGCGTCCAAGTTATTAAAAAGTTCTATATTTTCCTACGATCCTGCATTCTCAACCGATATTAGTTTTAAGCCCGAAATCGGCCCATTCTACAGATTCATCCACCAGATTGTACCGTTCAGAACAGCGGCAAAACTCACCCAAACCAGATAGGGTGCCAGAAGCAGGCCGGCGGCCGGACGTATCAGATAGAAGAAATACATGGTGAGGGCAATCATCGCCCAGAGCAGCAGAATTTCCCCGAAAGCCAGGCCGGGTTGCTGCAGGCCGAAGAACAGAAACGACCAGAGAAAGTTCAGCACCAGATGGAAGCCGTACACCCACAGCGCGGTATCCGCCAGCGGATTTACCCCGCGCCGCTTCCACACCATCCAGCTCGCCACGCCCATCATTCCGTAGAGCAGCGGCCAGACAATCGGGAAAACAAATCCAGGTGGCGTAAACCACGGCTTATCTATTTCGGCATACCAGGTCTCCACAGAAGCGGATGTTGCCCAGGCCCCGACGGCGCCGATAAGCTGGGGTATCAGCAGACAGATGATGAGGGCGGGAAGGTGTTTTTTCATACTGGTATCATAAAAAGGTGTGATAGGTCCGGTATCACGCCTGACGCAGCCGATGCAGCAGACTACCCAGGAATTTGCCGGTATAAACCCGTTCGATATGCTGCATATCGGCCAGCACTACCATGCGCGAACGGGCGCGGGAAAAGGCCACATTAAGCAGACGCGGCACACTGAGTCCGTTTTTGGTTTCATCGAACGGACGGACGGAAAAATGGCGTCGCGGGTGGGCCGGGCCCTGTCCGCTCATCACCGAATCAAACAGAATAGCTTCTTTTTCCCTGCCCTGAAACGTGTGAATGGTGCCGACCTCCACATCCCCGTAACCGCTGCCGTACAGGGCTTTGCGATAATCCCAGACCACGCTTCGGAACGGCACAATAATGCCGATTTGGTTCGCCGGTACGTGTTCGCGCAGCATCAGCCGCTTCACAAGCTCCAGGGTGATGCCCCTGTGAACTTCATTCACCGGACGAAAGCCGTATTCCGATTTCGGGGTTTCGATAAAGGGATCGTAGCGAGAGGTATCCACCAAATGCACGCTTACATCCGATGCCGGGCTTCCGTGCTGAGGCTTCTGCGTCTCCAGAACGTGCTGTTTCCCTGATTTCAGCCTGCCGTCATAAAATACATCGCTGATGATCTCGGCCAGGTCGTTCTCAAGGCGGTACTGGGTGTCGAAAAAGCAGGTTATGGCCGGATGCGCATCTTTCCAGGTAAACAGGGCTTCCATCGAATCGGCCGAGGAAGCCAGGCTATATACATCGGTTTCCAGAAACGAGCGGTGTTCGGCCCGGGTGGTCGTGGCGATGGGCGGAAGCTGCATCGGATCGCCCGCAAAAACGATATGCGCCCGGCTTTTGGCTGCCAGCACCAGCAGATAGGGAATATTGGCCATAGAGGCCTCATCAATCACCACGGCGTCGTAGCTGAGCGGAGGCAGCAGGTCGGAAGTGCAGACCCTGGCCAGAGTGGTGGCGATCAGTTTTTTGCGATTCAGTTCCCGGAAGGTCAGCTGTTCAAGTTCTTCCCGCATCGCTTCGGAGTTTTTCCCCTCTCCGCCTGCTTCAAGCAGCGTTTCGTACTCGGCCTTCAACTTGGCCGGAACTTTCTTGCCCGCCTCCTCCAGATTTTTAACCGATTTGGCAACCAGCTCCAGCCGTCCGTCGGCACTTGACTGATGCTCTCTGCGGATGGCTTCCCTGCGCCGCTCAATCTGGGAGTCGAAGGTCAAATCGGAAAGCCGGTTCGATTCCAGAGCCGGATCGCCGAAACGGGTGATGCGGTCCGGTGCAATTTCGACCTGAAGCTCCTGCATGGCGGCCAGCGCGCTGAGCAGGCCCACATCTACCGCGCGGTTGGTGTTGGAGGCAAAAAGCACACTTTTCCCGCGTGCCATGTAATTGGCGATGATGTAGCCCAGCGTTGCCGTTTTCCCCGTTCCCGGCGGTCCCCACACATAGGTGGCGCGGTTGATCATCGCTTTTATGATGGCTTCCTGCTGCGCCTCATTTCGCATACCGTCGTGGAATACCTCGCCCGGCTCCGGGGTGTCTTCCTGCCCGTTCTCCCCGAAAATTTCCTCCAGCCGTTCGGTGCCCGTATCGCCCAGCGCCTCAAGCTGATCGAGAGTACGGCGCAGCACAAAATCGTTGATCCACTCCACTTCAGCAGCCACAAAAGGAGGCGCGGGCATCTTTTCGAACTGCATCACCACATGCTTCTCTTCTATACGCAGCACGCTGCCCGGCACCGGGGGATCCTGACTGACCAGGTGGAGATCGTCCACATGTTCAAAAGTGGGCGCGGTGTACTCGAAGCGATAGGTAAATTCCTCCTCGTCTTCCAGCAGCTCGGGGCCGGCAAGTACCTCCCGCCTCGGATTTTTCTGAACCGCTTCTATTTCGTGCTCAAGTGCTTTTTTCGCCCGTTTAATGAGCTTTTCAATATCCATGCCGGGCAGTGCTGTTATTTTTCGGTCCTGGTTCGTGATTTTTAGTGTGATGGCGTCTGCGGCTTCGTTCACCCTCCGAACAGATCTCTGAGCCTGTTCCGGACGGCATCGGAGGCCGAATCGCGTAGGTAATCCTGAATACGCGACTGAATTTCTTCAGAATCGAGGCCTACGTTGGGCGAGTCGGTTGTGCCGCGAATGCGCAGTGGAATCGGAATTTTGCCGTCCTCACGTTTAAGCGCGTTCACCCCTTCTCTGGTGATCACGGGTTCCAGGTTGCTCCCCAGATTGCCCGGAAGCACAATAACCGTACTGTAACGGATTTGGGCGTTTTCCAGATGCTGGGTTCCGTTGAGCTCAAGGCCGATTTCCTGAGACGTCAGATTGAAATCGTTCAGGGTCATCACGCTGTTTTCTATGGTAAAGCGGGAGTT
>PXDL01000389.1 GCA_003566395.1 Balneolia bacterium
CAGGTTCTGATCCATTAAACCGTACACGCTTCCGCTGATCCTCCAGTTCATTGATGGCCACCGTTCAATTTCAACACCGTAGATATCAAACCGTTCACTGACGCGCTGATCTCCCTCTTCCGTTTGCAGATCAAAATAGGTTCTGAATGATGAACCCGCTCTGGCGCGGATTCTTGTAAAGAGCGTGGGCGACCAGCTGATCGTTGGTATTACGGAAGCTGAGCTCCTCCCATAATCGGAGGTGATACGATTCACAGATGACTCCACTCCCGCAGTAAACCGCTGAGAAATTCTGTAGTTAAAGCTTCCTGTTCCATAAAATCCTGCCCAGTCCTGACGGCTGTCAAACGTCGGTTCATAAAATCCGCCGGCTGTGATATCGGCTGAAACTTCACCCCGATTCAGGAAAAGCTGGCCGCCTGTTAAAAGACGTGAATATGCACCAGTGTCGGTCGCATCCCACTCGTTGATGAACGGATGCAAAAACGTGTTTGTAGAGTATCCGGCACGGGAATCCACTAACAGCAGCAGCTCCGTATTTTGAGACAAGGCGGTATGTGTGAAGGTCAACATCAAAAAAAGGAATAAAGCTTTTTTCATCGGTTGGTTACGAATTTTGAAAATGGTGCAGAGAATCTGGTATCAAGTTCTGTTGTAACCTCAATTCCGATGTTTCTATACGAATGACACCCCTCTGTATCTCCCCTTCTTAGGGGAGACTTTACAGCTTCATTTACATTATATTTTTGATTCAACCGATATTTCATAAATAGATCACGGCGTTTTTATTTCCGAAACCATCATCGCGGTAGACATCTGCCAGCGGATCAGTGATCCACTCCTCACCGTTTTTGATAAACATGTAGTGGTGTTCACCTCGCTGTACCGGCACCATACCTGTCCAGATCTTCTTGTCGCCCAGCATCTGGCTCTCCATTTCAATCGGATCCCAATCGCTGAAATTTCCGGCTACGGCAAGCTGGTTGGCATCCTGATCAATATAGACGAAACGAATCCAAACCTGATCCTGCTCATCATCCAGCGACACATACTCACCTGTGGGTTCTATGCCCGGAGTCACAATTTCGGAATCAGACTGCAGCTGTATCAACCCGATAAACCCGGCAAGCAGCAAAACCGGAAGTGCGTAAACGAATGCGGGACGAACCGTGAACTCCTGCGGCTTGAACCACCCCGAAACCACATTCTGCAAATGATCGACCCAATTTGTTTCAGGTACGGTTTCTGCTTCCATCTGCTCTATCTGGTACATTACATCATCAGAAAATCCGTCGGGTACCGAAAAAGACTCCGCGTCTGAGAGTTTCTTCAAAGAATTATCCAATAGCCTGCTGAATCTCAGCATTTCCCTGGAATGTCTATCTTCAGCAATACGATGGAGTACCTCTCTCTCCTGATCGGGGGTAAGATCCCCCTCAATGAATTTGCAAACCAGGAGTTCCAGTTCTTTTTGGTTGATTTTATCCATGGCTACACCTCATTTTCTAATAATTTTTTCAATTCTGTACGGGCTCTGTGTACTCTGACTTTCAGTGCTGACTCAGAGAGATTAAGCTCTTCAGATATCGCCTTATAACTCATACCATCACGATATCTCATCATTAGCGGCGCCAATTTATCACCGTCAAGCCTGTTAATCGCCGCCATTAAAAGCTGGTTCGTTTCCGCCTGTTCAAGCATCTCATCAGGTCCGGTCTCATTGTTTTCCTGTGCTTCAGCATATCCATCTTCCATTTCACTGAATCTGCTGTTCTTCCTGCGGATATTTTTCGCGTAATCACGGCAGTGATTCATCGCTATCGAGTAGATCCACGTAGAGAACTTTGACCGATCGCCAAAGGTGTCCAGCTTTGTGTAGATCTTAACGAAGATATCCTGTACAATACCTTTCACTTCCTCTTCATTTTTCTCAAATGAGCGAACAAGATGAAACAGCATGGGCGAATACTTTTCAACGAGGAATCGATATCGCTCGCGTTTCCCCTTTAGGATCTGGCCTACTACTTCAGAGTCTGATTCGTACTGTTTCATTTGAAATTTCCTTTGCTGATAACTTACATTCCGCGGAATTTGATATCAGCGTCCGTCGATATGACGACTGAAAAACTGATCGGTTACAAACTTTATCGATCCAATTAAATGATAAAGTCTTTAAAACTTTGTGGTTTGATAAACGATCTTTGGAATATAAACCATTATTTTGGGTACAGATCAGTGACTATCCGGCTGTATTTCAATCTATTATCGGCCATTTAGGGAAAAATTTCATATATCAATAATATGACCAGACGAAACATACTTTCTATTCTGATTTTCACATCGGTGCTGTTAAGCGCCTGTTCTGAGGAGAGTTCCGACACGTCCTCTGAGCGCTCATCCGGAACTCCGATTGCCGGTTTCGAGGTAACCCATCTTGATCTCTCCAGAACCGTTTCTGCATCCGGCTCTGTAGAAGCTCTCCATATAAATATGATGGGTGCACCGTTTTCCGGAATTGTGGAGTCTGTTTCTGTAGAAGAGGGGGATATCGTTGAGAGCGGCGATCTGCTCGCCACCTACGACCTGGCCGAGATCAGGGCAGAACTTCGGCGGGCCTCAGCACAGGTAGATGAGGTGAAACAGCGGCTCGATCGACTCGAACGTCTGCTGGATCGGGAGGCTATCAGCCGGTCGGAGTATGAAGACGTTCGCGCAGAACTTTCGGTTGCGGAAGCTGAAAAGGATGTCTGGCAGACACGATCTGACCTTGGAAAAATTTATGCAAAATCAGCCGGTGTGATTACCGGCCGCTACATTGAACCCGGGTCTCCGGTCTCTGCAAACGAGCAGCTCTTCAGAATGGAAAACCTGGACCGTCTTGTACTGCGCGTGGGTCTATCAGAGCTTGATGTTATCCACGTGAACCGGGGCGACAGCGTAGAGGTAACGTTCGACGCCTATCCTGATCAGACCGTGATAGCGACCGTTCGACGGATATTCCCTTCGGCGGAGTCATCAAGCCGGAGGTTTCCGGTGGAGGTTGAACTGACCGGAAATCCCGACATCCCGGTACGTCCCGGCTTCATGGCCCGCGTCCATTTTGACGTAGACCAGCGAGAGCAGGCGCTGGCCGTTCCCAGCGAATCCCTTTTGGCCTCTCAGCGAGGTGAACAATTCTTGTATACTGTCCGGGCTGATACACTGGTTAGAACGGATGTTGAAATTGGTGTTGCCCGCAGAAACCGAACCGAAATCCGTTCAGGCCTGCAGCCGGGCGATGTCG
>PXDL01000272.1 GCA_003566395.1 Balneolia bacterium
AGCGCCGGGCGCACCTTCAAACCCAAACTAATATCTCAACTTATAGCCGGAAAATAAGGCTGATAGCCATCGGTGCGTCTTTTTCAAGCTCCGATATTCTAATCCGGTTCTATACTGACATCACTAATCAGAAGCCGTTATGAAAAACCTTAATCAACTTAAAGGACGCATACAGGTTGTCATGGAAAAATACGACATTCGTAAAGCCGGCATTTTCCGGACCTGTTCCCGGAATGATGCGATGTTGCGATCTGTCTATCTGCTGGTGGAGCTAAAATCAAAAATGAGCCTGATAGAGTTTATGGGGATTCAGCACGATTTGGAAGATGAATTGGGCATAAGAGTGGGAGTATTCGAATATGATGCGATGCGGTCTGCGCTTCAGCGCGGGGTGATTGCCCCTCAGTACACGATTCATCCCAACCACCATTCACTTCACTAAAGTAACCGAACGGGTCAGAGTTGATGAGCCGGTGGTTAAGCGGTAGTAGTAAATTCCGCTGCCAAGTCCGGAGGCATCAAAGGGTACGGTGTGAGTGCCGGCCGAATAGGTTTCACGGGCGAGGACCCTAACAAGGCGTCCGCTTACATCAAATACTTCCAGCTGTACCGGGCCCGGCTCGTCTATCGTAAATGGCATATTAGTTACCGGATTGAACGGATTGGGATAGGCAGGGTGAAGCTGCACGGTTTCGGGAAGCTGTTCTTCTCCGCTTTCGATTGAAGTCGCCGTTTCCTTATGCTGCCAGTATATCCTTTGGTCATCATTAATATCTGTATAGCCGCCTGCTATCACAAACTGATTATTCAGGTCCACGGCTTCCGTAAAGGTGATTTCATCATTTGAGTCGGGAAAAAATCCACCGATAAGATTCCAGGAACCGCCGCTCGATTTACGAAAAACTTCCACATTGCGCCGGCTTCCTACGATGAGTTCATCATGATACGTTTCCACGGTCTGCCCGTACTGCATGAAAGATGACCCCTGAGAAGGTGTAAGTACTCCTGATTCCTCAAACTCGTCACCGTTTACAAAACCCTCATATTTATAAACGCTGCCCATCTCGCCGTCAACCTGCTCGCGGGGGTGGCCCACAAATGCGGTGGATGCTGCAATGGCAACATCATATCCGAAAAAAACATTATTGCTCTGTTGCCGGTGGAAGGTTTGCCTGGCGGTCCATCCGGTGTTTACCGTACTTTGATCAAAAATAAAGGCGCGGTTGCGCGGCCCGATAACGATGCCGGCTTCCTGTGTGCTCAAAATGGCGTACATACCGCGAATATCGACCGACCAGCCGAATCGCTCATTTTCGCTGGGAAGAGAGACATTAAGAGTAGTTTCAATCGGGTCTTCGCCCGGATTGCGAATCAGGTCGTACCCGAAGGCCCGGCCGACCATTTCTAATTCCAGGAATTCGGCTTGAGGGGCTCCTACGATTACGCGTCCGCTGTCTGCGGCTACGGCATGCCCGAACCGGCTGTCAGGGGTGAGGATTTCAGGCATAAACGTATGGCGGAGTTCCCATCCGTCGTCTTCCAGATAATAAACATAGGCGGCTCCGACCGCTTCCCCTTCCGAATTGTGGGCTTCGGGAGCCCCGACCACCAGGATGGAATCTGCCCGTGAGATCGAAAACCCGAAAAGAGCACCGGGCGATGATGGAGATTCGATGATGTCGTCCAGTTCCCAGCCTGAACCGCTATAGAGCATTTGCAGGATAAGGCCGTGATCCGTGTCGGAATCAAAGGCGCCCGGAGCAGAAACAAGCAGAGTATCTCCGTGAAGGGCAACCGAGCGCGCGAATGACTTACCCTGGGCTTCGGCGGGCGCTTCTATGGTCTCGAGTTGAGCGGTGTGAGGTGTTTGGGCAGAAAGGCTTCCACCAATAAGCAAAAAAAACGCTGCGGCAATAACCCCGGTTTTGGATTGTAAGATCATGATGAACCATATTTTATGTTTATAATTACAGGGAACAACCTACTAACCTCAAAGAGTAAATACAAACGGGTCCGCCGTTGGTGTTGCCGTGCCTGACAACCTGGAAAAACTATCCGGCATCCCGCCTTCAGAAGGATGAGATGAAACCGGATTGGCAGATGTATGAATTTCTCAGACTTATATAGCTTGGGCCGCAGGTTTCAGCAGCTCTTCAAGCACGGACGATTCGGTCAGCCAGGGTATGCTGTACAGCCGTTTTGCGTGGATGTTCTCAATCTTTTCAAGCAGCGGTTTCTCGGCGGCGGCCCGAAGCTTGAGCAGCGGATCGGTAACCGGCGACGCAGACATACTCTGATTGGCAATCCAGGCGTAGGGTTCGATGCCGGTGCGGCGCAAATCGTCCTGAAGCCGGGAAGCTTCTTCAACTGGGGTTGTTTCCGGCAGCGTTACTATAAGCAGACGGGAGTACTCCGGATCTTTGAGGTACATGTATGGCGTTTTCAGGTTGCCCGATTCTATTTTAGTATTTCGCATTACTTCCCGGTGATAGCTCCCGGTGGTATCGAGCAGCATCAGGGTATGGCCGGTTGGGGCGGTATCCACCACCACAAACTTTCGTTTCGCCTGCTGAATGGCGCGTGAAAAGGCATGAAACACCGCTACCTCTTCGGTGCAGGGAGATTCCAGATCTTCACGAAGCAGCTTCAGTTCCTCTTCGGTTTTATTCTTTCCCTGCCGGTTAAGAACTTTTTCGATATAGGCTTTTTTCTCAGCTGCAGGGTCGATGCGATCGACTTCCAGGCTGTCGGGAATAGGAATTTCTCCCAGCTGATCAAGGAGGTGGGCGGCCGGATCGGTTGTTGTGAGGTGTACCGGAAAGCCCTTTTGAGCCAATTTAAGGGCAATTGCCGCTGCGATGATCGTTTTGCCGACTCCACCCTTGCCCATGGTCATGATCAGGCCGTTTGATTTGGTGCCGCCGGCGGTAAGATCAAGGGTGAGTTGTTCGAGATCAGGAAGCTGATTTTCCACATCGGAAGCAACCAATGCCTGGGTTTCACGCAAAATCTCTTCTCTGTCAAGAGGCTGGAAAACGGTGCGGAGCCGTTTCACACCAAGCAGATTGTAGGGGCGAAGCGGAAAGACCTCGCGATCAAGAGCCTGCAGGGATGCCGGCATGTCACCCAGCGTTTGATCAGCAATTTTCTTCATCTTAACCGCAAAAGGATCCGAGGGATCAACGGGTTCGAAGTAACCGTTAATCAACAGCTTTTGATTGGAAAGGCCCATTTCATGTAGTTCTTTTCCGGAGCGGTCGGCCTCACGAAGGGCGCTTTGATC
>PXDL01000144.1 GCA_003566395.1 Balneolia bacterium
GGGAATTGTAATTTCATCACCTGCAAACAGAAATATCGTTTACAGCCTGGAAACCGCTTTCGATATTATAGTTTCACACGAACAAAGACATTTGGAGCAAGCAAAAGAGGTTTTAGCACTGTTGGAAGATGCGCCCGCCACCGACACTCCCTAATGAAGGTGTAGTTCAGATTCTCTCAAACCTGCATTTGTAAAGGCATGATAATTAGAACTGGTACTATGCAGAGATTCTTGATATTCTACAGTCAGTTAATAACTAAAATACCTTTAAGCTGGTAAAGAGTTGAAACAGTATCCGTACCAAACTGGAGCTTTTATGCCCGATATCATCATATACAATACGCAGGACGGCAAGGCAAGCGTGGCGCTTTACGCCAGGGATGGTGATGTCTGGATGAGCCAAAATCAGCTTGCAGAACTTTTTGACACCTCCATACAAAACATTGGTCAGCACATAAATAACATACTGGAAGACAATGAGTTAAACAAAATTTCAGTTGTAAAGAATTACTTTACCTACTGCCACGAATGGTAAAAAGTATGAAGTCGCAATTTATTAGAATTCCGAATTTCAAGATTATATCTTTTCGATGGGTTTGATTTAGATTTACGAAAACAATAGCCGAACGCTAAGCCTGTTAAATCGCCGGTTATGACCGGTCAGCAGTGATCTTTAGCTCAAAATTCCAACTTAATTACTACCACAGTCCACGCCACATGACACCAAAACAGGAAGAAAGAATACGTACTAAGATAGCGCGAATTCGTAAAGAGCTTGCTGCGGACAAGCAACGCTGGGGCGGCTTTCATGATGATAGTCGTGGATTGAGGTATTTGCCACCTGAGCTTTTTGTCAAACTCAGAGACTATAAAGGCGGACTTAGGTATCTGCGCTGGTTTAATCGGGCCTTCCCTGATGATGCCGGATTTCCGATATTCCTGTTTGAATGGACAATCATACTTTTCAAAACCGGAAATCTGAAAGAAGCAGAGAACAAAGCCCTTCACACCGTATTTTCTAACAGCTATCTCTTTGATGCATTCCTGGGAAAAGAAGTTCGGCATGAAGGGAAAGAGGAAATTGCCGGATGGGAGACATCAGAAATGACTAAATTGCTTGAATACTCAAAAACCGACCCTGAGTTTTCTGACTTTGCTCAATGGCTGGAAACCTTTATGAACAGCGATAAATATAGGAGCTTCGTAAACGAGCTCACAGAAATCAACAAGAAGCTGGTCAACGAACCAGTTGGAAAAACGCGATCTGATTTGGTTGACAGACTATACAAACTTATTTAATCCGTCCAATAGTCCCTTTAGTTGTACAGGAAGCTGATTCCCGCCATGTAGTTGAATTAACATCATCCCCCCCTAAAACGCCTCCCCAATAGTTATATAAACCCCGCTGCCGTGAGCAGCTATGCCGTAGTCGATACGGATGTTCATGGAGTCACTGGGGTTGAGGTCGAAGCGGAGTCCCGCCCCGCCGGCATACTTGGGATTTGATAAACTGAAGTCCTCAAACCGGTTCCAGACCTCTCCGGCCGAGATAAAGGCTACGGCACCAAAACGCCACCAGACCGGCTGACGCACCTCAATCTGCACCTGACCCATGTTCTGATCGTTAAATCGTCCGTAAAAGTAACCCCGGCCAATATCATTGCCGCCAATTCCCGGCATGGCCTGATACGGAACCTTGCCCATAGTAAAAAGTCCTTTCAACTGACCCGCCACAACCGTGCCGTGCGTGTTTGTCACTTGCAGGTAGCGGCGGATATCGAAATAGAGTGATGAAAAACCTTCGGTACCGGAAACGGCCGGATTTACAACGCTCGTGATTTCGAAATACCGGCCTTCGGTAGGGCTCATGATGCTGTTCCGCTGGTCGTGCCTCACCGACCAGCCGAGTCCGGCCACAGTGTTGGCTTTTGGGTTACCGCGCGCCCAGGGCTGGTGCAGGGAACCGTCTTCCTGCTCATGAATCTGTACATCCCACAGCGTGCTGAAATTCACGATCGGCCCGGTAAACCATTTCCGGCCGATATTTTTCAGAAACTCAGCCCTAAGAAAAAGACGTTTGTGATCGACGGTCCGCTCGTCCTCTTCGAGGGAATTAAACCCCGGGGCAAAGTACAGAGTCGGGAAAAAGTTGTAGCCTCCGTAGATGTTGTGCATCCATGTTTCTCCCGGCTGAATCCAGTTTGTGCCGGCCTCCAGAATGATTTGCCGGTTGAGGGTATAAATACCGGAGCCCAAAAGCTGTGAGGCGCGGGTGTCCCGGCCTGCCGCAGGGGTTTTGAACTGATAGAAAACTACAGCGCCCATCATAAGACTCGTTTCAGGTGAGTAAGCCAGAGCCGGAACGGGTATGATTCTGTTTTGATAGGCTTCGTCTTCGGGTTCATCCTGAAGAGTGATACCGTTCAGGCCCGGTGCGAGAACCGAATCAGAAAGTGCGGGACGGGTTTGGGCTTCATGCTGTAAAAGCATCAGCAGCATCAATAAAATTAAAGCACTCTTTTCGAACGATACCATGGCGAGCATGAATTAAATTAATCACCGTTTACCCGGATTATTCACCAAGAATTTTTTTCGTTGTCAAGGCGAAGGTGAAAAAGTTAGCGGAAGGGTACTCATGTACCCTGAGCACACTTTTTCGCCTTCAACGCAGCCGGCGGGAAAAGTCGCCGTCTATTGCCCCACCCAAATTTTGGGGAATGTATATTTTTACAATATTCATATTAATCAGATGCTTAGACCGTACATTTTATCACTTCGTGAATAATTCGGGTTAAGCTCCGTTTTTTACGTGAAAACATGTCCCGTGTTAACCATTTTCAGGATTTTTGCATACTTTTGCCCGGGAAAACCGAGTATTGCTCTATGGGTGAGTTGGCTCGGGAGTACATCCGGCCCCAAAGTAATCTGGTGGAAGTTCAGACTCCCGGCAACCACACCGTCAATCTGTCGGCTGCCACCCTTCTCTGGCAAGGTTGGGAGCTTTTATCTACGGGGTAATTAAGAATGCAGAATGCAGAATGTGGAGATTCAGATTCGTAGCAAAGCGAAGAACCGCGTAGGGTTTTCAGAATGGATAGAATAGAATTCACCGGCTTTTTTACGGATATCACTCCCTCTCATTTTTATAAAACTCTTCCACTTCACTTTTTATCTCAATCAGGGTCGAGTTAAACAGTTCCGGGCTTGCGAAGAAGGGCGTGTGTGCATGCGGAAACAGCACAAATTGTTTGAGCGGGGCATCGAGGGCTTCGTAGAATTCGCGTACGAGTTCAGCGGGTGTATTAAAGTCGCTGCGGCCGTTCAGGAACCACGCGGGTACTTCCAGCCGTTGTATGCTTTCGATGAGGTTGTACCCGGCTATAATGCCATCGGGGTGCATCGGCTTGCCTCCGCGGTACATGCTCCGCAGCAGGCGGCGGTTGTCGGCCATGCTATATTCCGGTGCGCGCAGGGCGATACGCGCCAGTTCCGTGAAGGTAAAATCCATGCCTCCGCCCCGGCGATCCACGATGGCGGAGAAACGGCGATAGTCATCATGTTGCATTACCGGAAGATCGATTTCGCGCAGATTCCAGCGCTCCTCAAGCTGAATCCGGTTTTCGAGCCAACCCCGGGCAAGTTTAGTAGCCCGGCCATGGTCAACAACCTGCGAGACCCCGATCCAGGCATAAAAAAGTTCCGGGTGTTCGGCCACAATCTCTATGCCGAAACGCGTGCCCCATGAATGCCCCAACAGGTAGATGCGTTCCTGATTAAACCGATCACGCAGCAGGTGCACCAGCTCCAGGGCATCGGCTTTTTGTTGTTCAAGGGTGAGGGTGGCCACATCAAAATCGGATGGGTTGGATTTTCCGGCACCCCGCTGATCCCAATGTACAACTACAAAATGCTTCTCCAGCTCGCTGTCAAACTCGTGGGCAAAGGGCATCTGAGTAGTGCCGGGCCCGCCGTGCAGCCATAAGATAACGGGGTTTTGATCATCGTGCCCCCGCATTAGAAGGTGCTGCTCCATCCCGCCCAGAACTACGGATTCGAGCTCGGAAACCGAACGCTCTCCTGTAGTTTCGATAGGTTTAGTGTACGGGCTGAAGCTCCCTCTTGTGAACAAAAGCAGAAAAAGACTCACGCTTACGAACAAGATAAAAAGTAAAATTCCAAGAAATTTCAGCAGTTTCTGCATCGTAATCTATCGGGTTCAGTTTTCAGGAGTGACATCCTCAAAAATAATTAGTATTCGGCAAACTATCTTCCGGGTCAGGCATGCATTCCATCGGCTGTTTCCCGGGGCTTTAAACCCGGATGTGCGAGAGCTTCAAACATTTTACAGACTTTGTTCTAACACAAACTCCGAGGGTGACATTCCGGTTTGTTTTTTAAATACACGTCCGAAATAGGTTACGCTGCTGAAGCCCACCGAGTAGGCGATTTCGCTGATGTTACCTTTGCGGGAAGTGAGCAGCTCGCTTGCCAGTTCAATTCGCCTCTGTCGAATATATTCCAGCGGACTTACGCCGGTTTCCTTTTTCATGTACCGCTGCAAAGTGGAGGTGCTCATGGCGAACAGGGTACACATTTCCTTCACCGAAAAGTCCGGATCATACAGATGAGGGTCGATTTTTGAACGCAGATCCGAATCAGACGTTAAGCTCTCCGCCTTTTGCATAGCTGTTCCACCATTTGGAGAACTATCCCCATTTTGGTCAACGGCCTTGAGTTTATTTCTGAAATGTTCCCGAAGCCGCATAAGCAGCGAAATCTGACCATTGACCCGGGCCTGCAGAATGGAGGGTGAAAAGGGCTTGGTTATATAATCATTGGCGCCGGATTCCAACCCGATCAGCTCGTTATGATCTCCGCCTTTGGCTGTAATCATAATAATGGGAATATGAGCCGTGGCCTTGTCGGCCTTGATCTGACGACCGGCCGAGATGCCGTCCATTCCGGGCATCATCACATCGGAAAGAATGATGTCCGGCTGATACTCACGCGCCATTTCAATAAGCTGAATACCGTTTGCGCACTCGGCAAACCGGTATTTTGATCCCAGCACCTCCTTGATAAAGCTGCGAATCTGATCATTATCATCGGCTATAAGCACCAGCGGAACGTCCTGATCTTCATCAAATCCGGGCCGGTCGGGAAGGTTCTGATTCACCACCGGATTACTTTCCCATACAAGGGGTGATGTATTCTCCTTCTCCCTCATATCAATGCTTGCATCATCTTCTAAAAGCTCATACCCCGGGTTTATCTTTTCCAACCCGGATGGGTATAGCAGGGTGATGCGCGTGCCGCTGCCGACTTCCGACTCCAGCGAAAGTTCGATGCCGTGGAGTTCGGCAACGTATTTCACCAGATTGAGGCCGATACCCGATCCCGATGTGCTTAGCAGTCCGCTTCGGGCACGGTAGTAGCGGTCAAACACCATCGGCTGCTCGGCTTCAGGAATACCGATTCCCGTATCGCTGATGCGAATCAGGAACTCTTCACCCTGCATCTCACCGTGTAATTGTACGCTTCCTTCCGGGGTGTATTTTAGTGCGTTGGAAATCAAATTTGAAAACATCAGCTCTATCTGCTGCACATCGGCATAGGCCCAAACCGGCGTTTCAGGAAGGGTGATGCTCAGCTTCAGTCCCTTTCGTTTAGCAATCTCATCATACCAGCCAACAATTTTGGTGAGCAGAACGCTTAAGTCGATGCGCTGTAGCTGCAGGCGGTAGGTGCCGCTTTCCATTTTAGACAGGCTCAGGATCTGTTCAATAAGCCCGAGCAGTCGGTTACAATTTTCCAGGATACGCTTGTATTCGGCGTTTCTTTGGGAGAGACTCAGGTTTTTATCCTGCATAAGATCCTCCACCGGGCCTTTTATCAAAGTAAGGGGAGTTCTGAACTCGTGGCTTACATTTGAAAAGAACGTGCTTTTCACCTTGTCAAGCTTTTCAAGCTGATCGCTCTTTCGGCGCACTTCTTCGGTACGTGCGGCTACTTCGGCTTCCAGTTCGGCCTGTCTAATCAGCAGCTGACTGTTTTTCCACTGCGAAAAGCCCAGCACCAATCCTATAAGTCCAAGCCCGTAGGCCAGATAAGCCCAGAGGCTGCGATACCAGGGGGGGAGTATTCGGAAGGAAAAAACAGCCGGCTCAGAAACGTTTCGATAGAGATTTCGCCCACGCACTTTAAACGTGTAGCTGCCCTCCCGCAGGTTACGGTACTCGGCATACCGTTCGTCGGTGAATTCAGACCAGCCTTCATCGGCGCCTTCAAGCATATACTGATAATAATTTCTGTCGGCAGGCATGAAAGAAATCAGGCCGTAGTTAAAACGCAGGCTGTTGGAGTTGTATTCTAAGGCCGGAATGGCGGCATTGGCCTCATTTCCCCATCCGCTGTAGATCAGCGAGTCGGCCAGGGTGATGTGGGTGAGATGCGCCCGGTGTGTCTGCAGGGGTTCGTGCGGGATGGCTTCATCATAATACCCCACCCGGTTGTATGACTGGAAATAAACCCGGCCGCTTGCCCCCTCGTGAATGTCCCCCACATCCCGGTAGACCGCCATTCTCGTAAATTCTCCTTCCTGCCAGTCGAAAGTGTCGAGGCTTTCGTCGTATGAGGTTTTCCCAATCAAACTGGCGGAACGTGCCACCCAGCTTTGGCCGTCGCGGCCCGCAGATACCGGCCAGACCCCAAATCCACCATCCCCAAATAAAGCGGTAAACCGCGTGTCTTTTATGATGCGCTCCCGGTCTTCGCTCAGGCGGTAAAACCCGTCAGTGGTGATGAAGCCTACATCATCCGGCAGCCTTTTGGTGAAGTTATGCCTATCGGTTGGCAGCCCGTCTTCCGTGGTAAATACCCGGTGCTCTTTTACCGAAATCTGCCCGTTTTCCGCCTGATCTATAGACAGCTGGAAGATACCGTGCCGGCCGGTTCCCACCCAGATATCGCCGTACCGGTCCTCAAATATGGTGTGGGCCGGATAATCAAATAAAAACAGCTGCCGGTAGGTAAAGCTGCCGTCCCCCCCGATGTACATCACGTATAAATTAAAGTCCACGCCCTGAAAGTAAAACAAGTCTTCCTGCAGACGGGAAATTCCGAACTGTATGACCCTGCCATCCGCATAGGGCCGGCTGAGGTTGCCTTCTGAATTCCACAGATAGAGCCCATCACTAGCGGCAATCAGCATTCCGGCCGGTATTTCCTGAAAGCTGAAAATCACCTGATCGTCCAGGAATTGTTCGAACGAACCCTCTTTTCCGACATACACCCCGTATTCGGTTCCGATGAATACCTGACCATTATATTCAGATACAAACCGTATCCCGTCTTCGGGCAGCCCCTGCGAAGGCAGAAACTCCCGCATGGGCCGGCCGATTTCGATACCGCTGATGCCGTTTCCGCCCGTAACCCAGAGAACGCCCTCATCATCCTGAAATAAATTGTATGAATGATCGGCCGTAAGCCCGTTTCGGGTTGTAAAGTGATACCGCTTCGCTCCGGAGGCATCATAAACAAAAACGCCTCTCACGTTAGCGATGGCTATGCTGCCGTCGTATAATCCTACTGCGGCGTCAACCCCTGCATCCCCTTCTTCTGCAAAGGAACCAAGAAGAGGCGTTTCCCGCCACTCGTCAAGGCCCGGCGTCCAAACCGAAAAATCCTGCGTTACTACAGCCGGATTACCGTTCAGAATTACGAGCTTATGATTTCCGTCTGACACGCCCTCATACAGCTCAACATTCACAAGTTCACCGTTCTCACCGGCCCGGAGAAGGCCGCGGACGGAGTCGTAAATCCAGATATCCGAATCGGTTTGCGCTGCCCCAGTAAATATACCTTCGGGATAAAAGACCACAATGGCATGATCCTCTTTATGATAACGGTAGCCGGTTTCGCTCGATAAAAAATAGACGTAAGGACCGGATGTTGCCACATGTCTGATCTGCCTTACGTCCTGCAATGAATCGGGCAGCAGTTGGGTGAGGGACTCATAGATATAGGAGCCGGTTTCATCGCGGCCGATTGTGCCAAATGAGTTCAGGTTGCCCGCAAAAACATTTCCTTCCGTATCGTTTGCAAAAGAAGTCGCCTGCGCATTAGCCGGTGTTTCAATATTGCGCCAATGCGTACCGTCGAACTGCTGAATGCCATAGCTTGAGTTGCCAAAAAGCAGGATTCCGTTCGCGTCCCGGGTGATACCCCAGGTTTGAAGCGAGCCGAAATAATCTACACCCCTGGTATAGTTTACCACAAACGGGTAGCCCTCAACGGGCTGAAGCTGAGCCTCAGGGGTGATGGAGGCAAATAAGAGAATACCTAACAGGTACTTGGCAAAGATTTTCAACGAGAAATAGAACTACGCTATGAATATCAGGTCTGTAAATTATGCCTGAAATAATACCGCATATATACTGATAATAGCAATGCCGTCCTGCGTTAGGTCGCTTCGCTTCCGATTTTGATGGTGAATGATGAATTTAGTTTAGGGTTAAACTAATGATATAGAAATATTTCAGGCCTTGAGTTTTAGCGTATTTTAATTTGAACTATGAACGGGCGAGGTCCGGCACAAAACAAAAGGCCGCCCTGCAATAACAGAGCGGCCTTCAGATACAGCGTTTCGGCTAACCCATTGGTGGGCCGTCGGGTGGAGTAAGCGGATCACCGGGTGAGGTTTCCGGTGATGACATTAGCACCACCGATATGTGTGTGTCTATCTGAATTATTTCTATGTCAGGTTTTATATAGGGGAGCTTTTCCATGAGTATTTTTCTTTTAAAGGTTTCCAATTATTTGATAAGCGTCATTTTCCTGCTTTCGGTAAAACTTCCCGCCTGTATGCGGTAGATATACACTCCGCTGGAGAGCCGCGAGCCATCAAAAGACACGCTGTGAAAGCCTGCGCTTTGTGGCCCGTTTACCAGCACGGCCACGCGCTGCCCCTGAATGTTAAAGACTTCCAGTTGTACATCAGACTGCTGCGGGAGCTGGTACTGAATCTGTGTGTTAGGGTTAAACGGATTCGGGTAATTCTGATTCAGGGCAAATTCAGCAGGTAAATCACCGGCCGGCTCCGTACTTGTAGTCGTGCCTTTGGTCAGGCGAAGCCCGAACCGGCTTTGGGCTGTCAGTTCTAAAACATCAGGCTGATTAACTGCTTGCTGTGCAGACATTTGGCGGGCCACATTCCGGCGCTCCATATTTTCAGCACTTGGCTCGTAGCTGAAGCTGTAGCACTGCTGATCTCCAAAATTGTGTTCTGCCCCGGTCTCATAATCTATCATCACGACTTCTAAATCAGAACCCCAGCCTTCGTACCCGTTCAGATCAATGGTGAAGGTGCCGGACTGGATGGAAGCAAAACTCAGGGGAACAAGGCGCTCATCACCCTGCTGCATCTCCAGGTTTTTCAACACAAACTGCTTTTCTGTTTCGTCGGAAAACCCAAAACTGATGGCCGGCAGCTGAAGCGGTGAAGGACGCTCCATGGCTATTTCTGCTTCGTCCCGAAGCGTTATTACCGACATATCCTGTAGGCCGGCTCCACTCACGGAGAAGGCCAGAAAAGGAACCGGGTCCGATGCGTGGGTATTTCCACTATTTTGGGCAGCTGCATGCGACTCTTTAAAGGTGATGCTTCCCTGGTTTTCACCATTCAGTACCCGAACCTGAAAGGCCGAAAACGGTTCAATAACACCATTAAAGTTTTGCTGATTCGCAATTCCCATATCGAACCCGAAGTTCATCCGAAAGCCGCCTGCGCCTTCGTTCATTTCGTTGTCGAATACAAACATCACCGGGAACAGGTTCTGAATGTCGTTTGCCGCAACCATGTCGGGCCAGCTGATGGCATAAGGATATGGATTCCCAAGCACATGCCAGCCTGCGGGCAGATCTCCGTTATTTGATTCTGTACGCGTGAGATCCAGGGCTACATCACCCTTAATTAGCTCTCCTCTGGATGTCAGCTCTTTCGGCCAAACGGTCTCTCCTTCAAGCTCAAGGGCATCATACATATACACTATGAAACCGCGTCCGGCATAACCGAGATCGACGTTTCTGCTGCTTCCCACAATGTTTCCGGCATGGCCGGGAGCAACCCATTCTCCCTGTTCCTCACTGTACCAGAACACATTAGGCTGTGTAGTTAAAAAAGGATTGAGAATATTTGAACTCGATCCGGGGTATCCCTGTGTCCAAATGGTCCCCAGGAAGTCTGCATAGATGTTATGGCGGGTCGGGGCGCTTACAAAACGCCAGCCTGCTGTGCCATCGAATTCCTGCGTAAATTCAGGAAGCGGACCCGGTAATGGCATTCTGTTGTTTTCGATCAGGTATGGATAGCTGCTTCCAGCATCAATAGCCCATATTTCAGAAAAGTCCCAATTCTCAAAGCTGTTCTGAACCATCATTTGCTCTGTGGTGAGCCCGGTGCCGCCGTTTGATGATGTAGTCCAACTTGTGGTTTCGGTATTCCAATAGGAGTTTACCGGGGCATCGCCTTGATTACTGCCAATCATACCGCCAACCAAAAACGGTTCCCGGCCAACATATACACGGCCCGTTGCATAACTGTTTTCAACCTGAGATGATAAGTTATAACCAATTAACCCCCCGATATATTCGCTGCCCGGTGCAATTACATTAGCTGTGGAATAGGAGTTCCTGACTAACCCACGGTTATAACCTACCAAACCACCTGCTTCATGTGTACCCGTGACAACTCCTGAAGAGTAAGAGGCAATTATGCTGCTGGTGCCCGTGCCGTGACCCACCAGGCCACCTGTGCGTTGCCGGCCCTCAATCGAAGCATTTGTATAGGAGTTCAGAATGGTTCCATCACTAATGGCTACCAAGCCTCCTGTGGTGTTCGAACCCTGCACAATTCCGGTAAAAAAAGAGTTGGACAGCACCCCGCTGGGTTCAAGACGACCCACAATTCCTCCGGTTGACGCAACACCCCTAACCTCGGCATTTACCAGGCCCACATTGGTGACCGTACCGGTAACCCTGCTGAAGAAACCGGTGTTAATGTTTTCCTCCTGGTTAAGCCGTAAATCGGAGATCGTATAGTTTTCCCCACCATCGTAGGTTCCCATGAATTCATCTTCAAAAAAGCCGATGGCTACCCAGCCCAGTCCGTCATTTGCCAAATTTCCGTCGGTATCGGCTACTAATTCATTATACCCTTCCGTATCTGCTCCTATATTGGCGGTCTGCACAAAAGACGCACTCATGAAATTGCGAATCTGATTTAAATGAAACCAGTTCTCCACTTCATAGGGCTGTTCGTAGGTACCGTTGCCCCCCGCAAAAGCGTTTCGCGAAGACTCAAAAACAAGGGTGATGTCGTTATTGTAGGTGCCTTGTATCTGACCGATGCTGAAATGCTGTACCCGGATGTAGTAGGTGGCATTCACCGTGTTTTCCGTTGGTGTAAAGCTGAACTCCAGCTCGGTATACGAGTCGCCGGGGTCTAAAAAGCTTCTGTCCGTTTCGGAAAGAAAAAGCCCTTGCGTGAAACTGCCCCCATTGGGATTGGCGAGCAGTCCCCCGGTGATGGGCGTATTGTCGGCAACAAAGGCCGATGATGTAAGCATAAAAGCCTTATCCGGGTCATTGTCAATCAGCGTATAGCCGGTTTCCTTGCTGGTGCTATAAAAAAGAGCCACATCTTTGGCTTCCCAGAAGGATTCTGCTGACAAGGATATTCTGAGACGAATGGGCTGCCCGATATCAGCGTCTGACAGAGTAATTTGCCCGTTTTCGGCGGCCAGCCAGGTTGCTGTAGTCAGGTCACCATCATCTGCTCGGAAGCGGAAATTATTCTGATTAAATCCAAAAGCCAATGCTTCCTAGAGCATCATCAGGCTTAGGAATAAGAAAAGTAATAGTGTTTTCATGTTCATGTTTTGTTTATTTGGTTTTGAGTAAAACTGCTATTGCCAATACAGCCAGAATGGGCATTAATAGCGGGAATCTTGCAAAGGGTGTTTTTTTGGGGTTGGGGTTAATGTGTGATGTGAGCAGTTCGGGACTTTCAGATTGGGATGTACTTACCGTGATACCATATCGGTTGATGAATCCCGATACGCCCCGGTTACTGCTTACAATCATGTCTTTCCGGTACTCAAGGGCACGGTAGGCGGCAAGCTGAACGTGGAAATCCAGCCTTAGCCGGTCCTGATCGAACCAGGCGTTGTTGCTCATATTTACAAGAAATTCGGCATCTGTATCCGGTGCGTGGAAGTACCAGGGAAGCAGCGACTCGTTGCAAATCATCACCCTTGCATTACCGGACGTAGTGCGAAGGGTCTGAATCTGTTTACCGGGCAGGAAGGGATAACTCGCTCCGCTTTCACCTCTTTGAAGGAAGCCGCCCAGAGAGGATGTTTTTTCTGCAAAGTCCAGCAGACGAATTTTGTCGTACCGTCCGAGTGTGGCGGCATCTGAGTCAATCAGGTAGGCGGAATTGTACACCTGGTTTTCGCTCGATGATTCCGTCAGATATCCTATGATATGCTGAGTGGGATAGCGGTCGGTTAACCGGGAGATTTCGAGCAAAATTTCATCATCCTCAAGATAGGTCCAGGGCAGGGCCGTTTCGGGCCATATCATTAAATCGGGCTGCTCTCTGTTCGCGTCTTCCACCAGCCCGAGCATACGTGTTATAATCTCATTTCCCTGCTCTTCCCACTTCGTTTCAGCCGCCACGTTACCTGTAATAATCGCTACTTTAGGCCCTGAGCCGGAAGTCCGGTGTCCGCCCCCGATTTCTATCACAGCCCAGCCGTATCCCAGATTGACCAGAAATACTGCTCCGGCGATGAGTGCGAATTTCACATTTCTTGAAGCAAAAGCCTCGGCTACTAAATAGTTAACCCCGGCAATGATGATTCCCACCCCTAAAGAGCCGATTACCGGCGCCGCCTGCATGGCGTAGATGCTCATGGCCGGATAAGAAACGAGCGTTAGCTTATCCCAAACCAAGCCAGGGAAAAGATGAATACGGAGGAAATCGGTCAAAAAATATATCAGCGCAAAAAGCAGCACAGAAAGCAATACCGAACTGTTGGCAGCAGAGAAACGTTTTTTTACTGCAAGATGAAAACTCCCAAATGCTACAAATAGCCAGAAGCACGAAAACAGCGTAAATAGCAGCAAACCGAGGTAGCCTGAAGCAGACTCGACGCCCGTATATCGCTGAACCGCTGATATAATCCACCAGTGCTGCATAACCCCGCTAACTACTCCGGTTAAGGTAGTCAGCAGCAGCACGTCCTTGAGGTTTTCAGCCTTTTTTACAGCAATAATCAGCGGAACTAAGGCAACCCAGATAATCCAGAACTGCGGCAGAAACCATCCCGACCCAAGCAGCAGGCCCGAAACCACGCTGAGTGCCGGCTTCGCTGAAAGAATGGCAGATAGTAACGGTGAAGATTGTTTCATGTAACCCGGGATAAAATCTGATCAAGAAAACTCCCCCGAGGAGGAAGGCCTTGCTTTACATCCTGAAGATAGCGTTCACGAAACCTCACCTGTTAGTACAGATTGTTCAAGCAGTAGTACAAATCGTTCAAAATGATGAATTAGGGTCGCTCCGCTCCCAATTGTGAATTTCGGGTGTTGAATTGTGAATTCTATAGTAATAAAATACAATTAGTTAGCCTGTTCTGTCATTTCGACTATGCGCCGCCCGGTAATTCCGTTACATGCGAAAATAACGTCGGCGCACATGGAGAAATCTCCCATGTGAATTAGAAGTAGTAATTCTTTTTCCCACATGCTATGTGTAACTGTATTCTGATACTGTTCTCTGTTACCTGTAATCGGTCCGCACAAAAGGAAAGAGATGTCTAATTCGAGGTCTAAATCATATATTTACATTCTGCCAAATGGTTAGCGCCGTTTGACCACGTATTTTTTCAGGGTAAAGTAGGGACCGTATTTGCGCTGATTTAGAATCGAACTCAGGTTACTACTTCCTTCACCATTTCCCTTTCATCATACAACCACACCAACCCTTCAGGTATGAAAACATCCGAATGTGCTTTACTTCAGAAGCTTTTTGAGTATAACGCAGCCTGCAACCGAAAACTCTTTGAGGTTATCCGGCAGCATGAGAAGAGGATTTCCGAAAAATCGGTTCAGCTGCTCAGCCACAC
>PXDL01000289.1 GCA_003566395.1 Balneolia bacterium
ATCGTTTGTTTTTGGTGTAATAAACTATGTAGCCTAAACTTTAATTCAATTCTGCCAAATATTTCATCAGAACGGTGATGCGAATATATTAATTATCGACACCTAAATAAACTGATTCATGTAAGATTTCCGGGAATACCGTAATTAGACCTCGAATATTTGTGATTTTGATCGCTTTTCTTCATTGATCCAAATTTTAACCACTTCAAAGCACATTCTATTTAGGGTTTTCCCTTCACATAAAAGACCAAAGAAAGGGAAAATACCAATTTTGCCGCACACTCTAATAATTTATCAAAGTATGGCACTCTGTATTTTTTTTAAGTTTCTCACCGCCTTTTAAAGCATCGATCTTAATTATGAAGGAGTAGCCCACAACCTGCCCTCCAAGACGTTCTACCAGTTCGGTTGCGGCGGCGGCGGTTCCACCGGTGGCCATCAGATCGTCATGAATGAGCACACGGTTTCCTTTAATAATAGAATCGGCATGAATTTCCACTTTGTCCTCTCCGTATTCGAGCTGGTAGGTTGCCGATACGGTTTCAGCCGGCAGCTTATTGGGCTTCCTGATCGGGACAAATCCGCACTGCAGCTTCATTGCCAGCGCCGGTCCGAACAAAAAACCGCGGGATTCAAGGCCTACCACAAGATCAATTTTATGCCCGGCAAATGGTTTGGCCAACAGCCGGCTGGTGATGTGAAGAGTATCGGGGTTTTTCAGAAGCGGGGTAATATCCTTGAAAATTATTCCCGGTTTAGGAAAATCCTTAACATCCCTGATACACTCTCGCAGGTACTGAATACTGGTTTGGTCAAAATCGGACATTTACAGTCAGGAGTAATTTAATTGATTATATTTCTGATGGTTGAACCCTTTGAGAACCGCATCGGGCCTGCAAAAATAAACAGGGGCTTTACTTTTATATTATAGCACATTGAACCACATGTAGTATAGAAGACCTCTAATAGCCAAATGCATTCCGGGAAGAATTTGTATGACTTTTCCCCATCTATTTAAAATAACAATTCCAGCATAGACTTAAAATACCGCTTTGAGTACCCCGCATCATTTACCCGACTCCTGGAGACAACATCAACGATTTATGAAAATGGCCTACGATCAGGCCCTGATTGCCTATCAGGAAGATGAAGTTCCGGTTGGAGCCGTTGTTGTGGAAAACAACCTGGTTATCGGGAAAGGCCACAATCAGGTAGAAAAACTCAAAGACCCGACCGCCCATGCCGAAATGATAGCCATATCCGCGGCCTGCGCATCACGCAACGACAAGTTTTTAGAAGGATGCACGCTTTATGTAACTCTCGAACCCTGCCCCATGTGCAGCGGCGCTCTGGTTTGGTCCCGTCTTGATCGTGTTGTGATAGGTGCACTTGACCCGAAAGCCGGTGGCTCGGGAAGTGTGTTCAATATATCGTCTAACAGCAAGCTGAATCATCAGGTTGAGATTATCCACAGCGTGCTTGAGGAAGAATGCAGCGAGCTTCTGAAACGGTTTTTTAACCGCAGAAGAAGTTGATTTTACTACTTTTTCTGTCCATACAGCCCGTTTTCTTTAATATATGCGGCCACCTCATCAGAAACTTTCTCTGTGATATGCCCTTCGGCAAATTCGTTCCGGGCTTCAGTTGACGACATTTTTACGGGAACGTGCGGAATAAATCTGGCGCGTTCAAGAATTTCAGGCTTAACATCATCCGGGCTAAACCCCGGACGCTCAACGACAAGCAAACCGGCCAGTTCCAGAATTTCCTGATACCGATGCCATTTGTGGAAACCGGCAAGGTTATCGGATCCCAAACAAAGCAAAAAAGAGGCCTCCGGAGATTGCCGGCGCAAAACGCGAATAGTTTCTACCGAATAACTCGGTTTAGGGAGCTTCTGCTCAATTGACGATACCAACACATTTCTCAAACTGCCGAAAGCACGTTCAGCCATCCGCAGACGATGCTCAAATGAAGCGGAATGCCTGTTTTGCTTAAACGGGGAAGAAGCGGCAGGAATCACCATCACCTGATGACATTCACCGGATCTTAAGATTGATTGCAATAACGCTTCATGACCACAATGGGGCGGATCGAAACTGCCGCCGAAAATCCCGGTTATTTTTGATCCCGTTAAATCAGGAGCGTTCGGCTTGTATTCCAAGGGCACGGTTCATTCCGGATGTGGCCCTGTCATAAAACTCTTCGGCTAACTGACGGTTTTCGCCCCGGGGGAATAGCTGAACGTAGGTTTCATAGGCTTCGATAGCTTTTTCAAAACGTTCTGCTTGTCGGGCCGGTACGCTGTTTTCTGCGAAGAAAACATGGGCACGAATTTGATTGGCAAGTGCTCGTTCTGCGTAGCTGGTCTCGGGAAAGCGATCTATTACCATGCCGTAGTAAAGAGCAGCAGAGCGGTAATTACTGGCCTGTCTGCGGGCAAGCGTCATATACTGGTTTGCAGCAGAAAACTTCTTCCGGGCCAGTTTTTCACGGAGTTCATCAATATGTTCTGCTGCTTCCGCAACTTTGTCGGAATTCGGATTCTGACTGATGAAAAGCTGAAAACGTTCGATTGCTCTGTACGTATCGGACTGATCCAAATTATAGCGCGGACTTAATCGATAGTAGCTGAATGCCTCCATAAACTGCGCGTCAGGCCTCCGCTCGGAACGTGGAAAAAAGACGTGATACCGCTGATACTCTGAGGCGGCAAGCGCGAACTGACGGTTATTAAAATAACTTTCAGCGATATAAAATTGAGCCTGTTGACCGGTTTCCGTACCCCGACCAACCGACACAACGGTTTCGAAAGCACGGGCGGCATCACCATAACGCCCCCGGTCGTACAGATTCATCGCCTTATCAAAAGCCACTTCAAGTGAGTCTCCGGGCCGGATTTGATCCTGACTTCCGCAGGATATGAGAATGAAGGATGCAATAAGTGCTGAGAGGAGAAACGAATTCTTCAGTTTCAAAATGGAGCGTATTTGTAGTTTTATAAAATGCTGATGTTCAGCTTTGTCTGTCTTTAAGGGAATCGATCAGGTCGTTCACACCCTGTTTATATGGGCCGGAATCAAAATGCCCGAGTGCTGACAAGCACGCAATATAACGATTTTTAACGGCTTCTCGTGTGTCTTTTATGATTCCCAGATCGTGGTACTGCCCGATAACGTATTCCACCTGCTGCTGCGTACATGTCCGGCTCTGTAAAATCTGGGAAATTTTGTTTTTAACAGCATCCCCGGATCGTTGTAGCGCCAGAATGCTCAG
>PXDL01000518.1 GCA_003566395.1 Balneolia bacterium
CGTTTCAGCGCGTGGGTTGAGGAAAACACGGGAGAAGCCGGAACCTACGAAGCGTGTACCGTTAATGGATTTCCTGCGGTGAAAAACCGCCTGGAAGGATGTCTGCACAGCGGGAAATTGCTTCAGCGCCTGACTGAAATAAATATGAAGGCCGGAGTTGAAATCCGCTGGAATTGTCCTGTTTCTTCGGTTGAGGCTAACCGTGTGGTGCTTCAGGACGGACTCGAACTGGAGGCCGGTGCCGTAATGTGTGCCCTTAACGGATACACATCAACGCTGCTGACAACCACAGATGTGAAACCGGCACGTGGTTATGTATTGGTTACATCACCCTTGAAAAAACTGCCCTGGAAAGGCGTGTTTCACTACAATAAGGGCTATGTCTATTTCAGGGATCTGGACGGTCGTCTGCTTATCGGTGGGGCGCGGAATATGGATAAATCGGGCGAACAGACGGTGCAACACGAAATCAATCCCGTGATCAAACAGTGGCTCACCGGATTTGTAAACTCGGGGCTTCAGATTGATGAGGACTGGCAAATCGAACAGGAGTGGACGGGCGTGATGGGCTTCGCCGGAACCAAAACTCCGGAATGCACAAAATTCGAAAACGGTGTTTATTCTGCCGCCGGACTCGGAGGAATGGGTGTTGCTATCGGTATGGAAATCGGCCGCCGTACGGCCTCGCAAATAACCGTCTGAAAAGGCGGAATTTACACAACGCCCTTTTGCCGAACGAAAAATAAAGATCAAAAAAGCAAATTGGCTTGTTGACAACAGTCCGGCTCTATCGTATATTTGGAACTTCTGATGACAACGATGTTATCGATTCATTCCTCGGTAGCTCAGTGGCAGAGCAATCGGCTGTTAACCGATCGGTCGCTGGTTCGAATCCAGCCCGGGGAGCCAAAATAAAAAAGCCTCTTATGTTCGCATGAGAGGCTTTTTTATTTTATATAAATTTCTTGTCTGCGTGGATACAATTCATCCCTTCACCCGAAAAAACGGCTGTTATCGGCTTCGGATAGTGCCGAATTGCAGCAAGCGGTCGTACTGTTCCTGCTGATCGCGAAAATAGACCAGAATTTGATAATCCTGGGAAGTCTGTGCAAAAAAAGCGGCCAGGCTGACTTCATCTATTCTGTTATTGTCAACAATTACGTAGCGGTAATCGTAGCGCCCTTCCTTGATCATCACCCTGCCGGAAAACGCATTCAGCTCCTGATCGAATCGAAGTCGTTGTTGTTCACTCAGGTTCCAGTTGGTGAATGAGCCGATCACATATACCTGAGCATCGGGTGAGATGCTTTCAGGACGGTCGAGGTTGAATTCCACTTTCGTATATCTGGCGTTTCTGGAAGTGTTGGGGGCACCAAAGGCGTAAGAGCGCGAGGACCGAGGATTGATATCAAGATCGACCACATCGTAATTGAGACGGATAAGCGGAGGGTCCCGTTCCGGCATTACTTCAAGCACATCCCGACTGATGCTGTAAATATCGTCTATTAACAGCGGCCTGAATTCATAACGTCCGGCGAATCCCCGGTCACGGTCAATATGAAGACGGATAAAATTCGGATTTGAGACGTCTCTTTCCGTTGCTTTTTCTGCCCGTCCCCAGAATTGATTTTGCGCAACAACCACATCAATATCTATGAGCGGCATGCTCACGAAATCAGGAAAATAGTATTCGCTGAAAATTTGATGGTTTGGAAAACGGCTGTCGCGGAAGTATTCGGTGATGGAGGCATCCAGGCGTCCGCGATCCTCCTTCACAAAAAATGGCAGGGAAAATAGAAACTCGCGGGTAGAGTATTCATAAACTTCGATCATGAAATTTCCGCTCACCCTCATGCGCATATCGCGGTTGGGGAAGGTATAGCTGTAGCTAAAGTAGGAAGGATGCTGCCCGACAGAAGCCGTGCCGCCGGAGATTACGGCATCCTCGAAGCCCCTGTTTACAAAACTTGGAAGCAGGGTGCTTTCGGTCCAGTCGGAGTCGAAATGCCGGAGCCTGACCGTAAAATTATTGACATGGTCGGCGAGTTCGTCGAACCGGAGCGTTAGCGTTTCGTTAGAGTTAAGGGTGATGACGGGCGGATTACCGGGACGGGTTCGGAACAATTCGGTGCTGCGAATATGATCGGGCGGAGGCTGCTGAGGGGAAACGGCCGGATCGTTCAGTAATCGAATTTGCTCTACAGATGATACCCCGTTTCCGGGCTCATCGTCGTCGGAATTGCTGCCGGGCATGAGCGTCTGACAGCCATAAACAACGATTAATAAAAGTGTCAGGGGTAACAGAAATCGTGGTATGGAACTGGTATCAGGTATCAAAATAATAGGTGCCGTCAAATGCGAAAACCGCAGGACCCTGCAGCTTCAGGTTAGAATAAGTTCGGGACGGTTGATCGTAGCTGAACGATGTTTTCAGGAGTCCGCCGCTGCAGACAATTTCAAAGCCGTAATCTCCGGAATCGTGGGTGCCTGTTTTATGATGATGAGCCCCTGCCGAGGCCAGCGCTCCGGTTCCGCACGCCAGGGTAAGATCCTCGACCCCACGCTCATAGGTTTTCATCATCAATCCGCCCCCGGTTAGAGGGTGGATAAAATTAACGTTGGTGCCGTTCGGGAAAAGATCTCTGCGGTTGCGTATGGTTCGGCCCCGGTTTCTAAGATCGTCTTCATCATCAAGCTCCGCTTCACCGGTAGCCCAGGTAACCACGTGCTCGGTGCCCGAATAGACTTCAAGGGCTTCCCGGCCGAAAAGCTCCACGGGCGCCCCCGGTTTGGGCCGTACCGGAAACTCTACGGCCACCGAATCTTTAAATACCTCGGCCCGGTAGGTTTCGCTGTGTACCATAAAGGTGTGTTTGGATGGAAAACCTTCACGTACGGCGAAACGGGCCAAACAGCGGGCGCCGTTGCCGCACATACCTGCATCGCTACCGTCGGCATTGCGGTAAATCATCCTGTAGTCGGCTTTTTGAGAAGGTTCAAGCACAAGCACCCCGTCTGCACCCACCCCGAAACGACGGTGGCACAGCCGGGGCGTAAGGGCAATAATCTCATCAAGTAAAAACTGATAGCGCCGGTTGTCGAATACGACAAAATCATTTCCGGCGCCCTGCATTTTGGTAAAGCGTAAGGTCGTGGTTTTCAAAATACAACGGGGTATTAAAGTTCGGTTTCGGTGGCCGGCATGTGCTGCCAGGGCTGATGAGACGGTATGGGGGTATCTCTGCCCCGCATTAGATAAGCAAGCCTGAAAGCCA
>PXDL01000482.1 GCA_003566395.1 Balneolia bacterium
CAGGAACACCCGAGTTTGATTACGCCACCGCCATTTCTGTGGATGCTCTTGGATTCCTGAATGTGCTGGGCGTTATTGGTCAGGGTGTGATGGAACTGCCCGATTCCGACATTATCTGGAATAACGACACAGGAGCGAATGATACATTTGTCATCAGTTACGATATAAATGGTGAATGGTACTTTGCCAATTTTATTGGTGGCGGAGATCAGGCAATCGGGAATGATATTGCTACATTAGCGGACGGCGATTTCTTTGTGGTCGGCGGATTTAGTGATTCTGTGCTGTTTCCGGGGGATAACCCGCAAGATGATATCATATTGACAGCAGAATCCGAAGTGGAAGGTTTTATCGCCAAATATGAAATTGATGGAGCCATTCTATGGGCAAAACAGTTTGGAAAAGGTCCGGCTGTTGATGCCAACAAGGTTACATCCGACCCTGATGGAAATGTGTACGTTCTTGGCAGTTTCAGGGATTTTATCATTTTTGAAGCCGACGAGGATAACGAAGTAACGCTGGTGACCGATTCTGTAAATGATCTGTTTATTGCCAAATACGATACCGATGGAAACTTTCTTTGGGCAAAACAAATCGAAGGCACAGGCAGCCAAAGTCTGGACCGGGTACAAATGGGGGCACAACAGCCATTAGTTACGCAGCCACTTGATTTATCCTATACAGCATTTAACGACGGCGAGTTAATGCTAAGCGGCGATTTCGGTGGAACACTTACTTTGGGTGAATTCGTAATTAGTGCTCCTGAAAATGCTCAGTCAAGCTTTGTGGCTGTCTATCCACTCGAAGCATCTGTGAAAGTATCCCTTGAAATAACCGGTGAAGCCGGCTGGAGAATGATGGGTGCTCCTGTTCAGGGCGTAACGGTGGCACATCTTGCCGAGCAAAATCTGATTCAGGGCATTCCAGGTCTGCCGTATGATGATTCCACGCCAAATATTTATTCCTTCGATCCGGAAGCCGAATCCGGAGATCCGGAAAATCCTGTGGGTGCTTTTACCGCACCAAATAATGGTACGGCTGGTTTAAGCTCTGGAAGTGGTTTTATCTGGTACATGTGGGGACCGGAATCCAATCCGGATATCCCTGAGAGCAAACCATTCCCGCTTACCATTGAAGTTGGCGGTATTGAGCCATCCAGAGATGTGGAACTGGGGACGCTGCCCGAAGGCTGGAACCTGATTGCGAATCCGTTTATTGAACCCATCAGTTTTAATGAGATTACCAGTTCCGGCGGTACTCCGCTACATACCACCGGATACGTATGGAATCCCAACGAAGCAGAGAAGGGGTCGTATGTGTTAACGACCTCTGTTGACTTAAGTAATACGCTTCCGGCATGGCAGGGCGCTTTCATTAATCTGGATGAAGCAACCGAAGTGGTTATCCCCCGTTCAGCCAGAACAACGGGCGGCGATTTCCTGCAGGGCGAACCAAACAACCAGCCCGAACTATCCGGACAAATCGAGTTTATGCTGGAAGGGTTTGGTGATGCGGGTGAAGTCACAACCCGTGACAGAGCCGCAATTTTATCCTTTCACGAGCAGGCCACCGAAGGCTGGGACAGTTGGGATACGGAAAAACTTACACCATTGTCTCATACCTATGCCACCGCCGCATTTGTGGGAGAGCGAAACGGCGAGCCGGTCCTCAAAGCACAATATGCGCTGCCGTCTGAAGTAAAAGGCACCTATGAAATCCCGGTGGATATCCAGCTTCAAAACACGGGCGGAAACTTCCGTCTGAGCTGGCCTATCGTCTCTAACCTCCCCGACGAGGTGGAAATTTCTCTGGTGGATACCCATACCGGTCAAAGCTACGATCTGGGCCACGAAGGATATGTTGACTTCACCATGCAGGCATCCGGAAAAGGTGGGGCGGTGCGCTCCGTGGTTTTCCAAAAACCGGATATCAGGCCGATGGAGCTTAAAAATGGAAGTCAGAGGTTCATGATTATCGTGAATTCGGTAGTTACAAGCACGGAGCCGGACCATGATTTACCCACCGTCTTTGGTTTGGATCAGAACTATCCGAATCCGTTCAATCCCGCAACGCAGATACAGTATCAGCTTCCACAGGCCTCAGAAGTCCGTCTGGAAGTCTTCAACATGCAGGGTCAGCGCGTGGCAGTACTCGCAAACGGCCCTCAAAACGCAGGCGAACACCGTGTGACATTTGATGCTACACGGCTGGCCAGCGGAGTGTATATCTACCGCCTGAGCGCCGGGAGCTATACCGAAAGCAGAAAAATGACGCTCATCAAATAACTAACCAACCCAAAAAACATAAAAAGAAAAAATATGGAAAAGACACCCTATATAAAGCCCGCCATTGAAAAAGTCGATATCGACAACGAAATTTCAGTGGTACTGATGTCACCAATACCAGAATGACCAGTAAGCATCAATTAGAGAAGATATAAAAGGTCATACTAACAAAAGGCTGTTCTTATTGCTAAGAACAGCCTTTTTTAAATGTTAAACAAAGCTCTCTACGATAAACCGCAGAGTTGCGCAGAGTAACCACAGAGTTTTCCTATGTGAAACTCTTCGTGAAGACCTTCGCGGTAAAAACATTGCCACCTGTGAGCTATTAAAGCTTGAAAACCTCGCACCCCATTACGGTCATTTCGAACACGGCTCATTTGTATAGGAATGCATAAACTGGCAAAGCCGTGTTTTAAACTCAAACCCAACCGAAGCATCATGTGAGAAATCTCCTGCGGTAGAATCACCTGTAAGCTCACTCGAAGAGCCTTCGGATGAAAATTTCGCTTCGTTGACAGCCATTACGGCAAATTCCACCGAAGGAGATTTTTCGCGATTTGGTCGCAACCCCGGTGGCAAACGCAATTACGTGCCGCTGAGCAAGTAACCATCCACATCACACTGCTCAATCTGACCCTGTTGGGGCACGTGGATATTGATTTGAAATGTTTGAATATTATGGGTTTACAAATGAATACGCCTCTTGTCCCATTCCTATTCCCCGCACCCCTTTACGGTCATTTCGAACCATCCTTATTTTCAAAGGAATTCATAAACAGGCACACTCGTGTTTCTATCCGCAAATCCAGCCGAAGCATCATGTGAGAAATCTCCTTCGGTTGAACTATCTGTAAGCTCACTCAAAGAGCCTTCGGATGCAAGATTTCGGGGCGTTGATTCACATCGCGGCAAATTCCACCGAAGGAGATTTTTCGCGATTTGGTCGCAACCCCGGTGGCAAACGCAATTACGTGCCGCTGAGCAAGTAAC
>PXDL01000314.1 GCA_003566395.1 Balneolia bacterium
GCCTGCCGTCGAAAACTATGTACTCATAGATTTCATCCGAAAGCACCACAACATTGGGATGTTCACGCAGAACCTCTGCAAGGGCAAGCAGCTCTTCTCCGGTGTAGGAGCTACCGGTCGGGTTGGAAGGCGAGCAGAGAATAAGTAGCTTTGTTTTCGGGCTGATGTGCTTTCGAAGCTGTTCGGGTGTCAGTTTATAATCGTTTTCAAAGCTGGTGCGCACAATAACGGGCACGCCACCGGCCAGCTTGGTCATTTCGGGATAGGAAACCCAATAAGGCGCGGGAATCAGAACCTCATCATTATCATCAACAACCGATAGAATACTGAAACCCACAGACTGCTTGGCACCGTTGGATACGACGATATCAGCCGGCGTATAATCCAGATTGTTTTCCCGTTTCAATTTGTCGCAAATCGCCTTGCGGAGCTCTGTTGTGCCGGCATTTATGGTGTAGCCGTGCAATCCGTCATCTATCGCTTTTTTTGCGGCTTCGCAAATATGGGCAGGCGTTTTAAAATCCGGCTCTCCCTGACTCAGGGAAATTACAGATTTTCCGGCCTGCTGCATCTCTTTGGCAAGCCCGGATATTTTCATGGTTTCCGACTGTGCCAGTTTTTGAACTCGTTTTGAAATCATAGCAATAGATACGGCAAGTGTTAAGTGTAAAGAATTCGGGACGGTTAGGATTTAAAAAGATCGATCAATATACAAATCACCGGTGTCCGTTATCAGTCTTTGCGGCTGTACTTTTGGCGAAGAGCTTCCGCCACGTGGGCCGGCACGAAATGTTTTAGCTCACCGCCCCAGTAGGCCACTTCCCGGACAACGGTGGCGGATACGAAGGTGAGTTCTTCACGCGGCATCAGAAAAACGGTGTCTATTTCCGGAGCGAGCCTGCGGTTCATCAGAGCCATGCGAAACTCATATTCAAAATCCGAAACCTGCCTGACACCCCGTATGAGCGTGTGTGCCTTTTGTTCTTTGGCATGATCTACCAGCAGACCCGTAAAGGCAACAATCGTAACTTTGGATGCCCATGATTTTCCCTGTATCGTTTTCCGGATCAGCTCCACGCGCTCCTGTTCGGTGAATACCGATTCTTTACGATTGTTTACCGCCACGGTAATCACCACCTCATCGAAAAGGGAGGCCGCCCGTTCAAGAATATCAAGATGGCCGAATGTTATGGGGTCGAATGTTCCAGGATAGAGTGCTTTCATCAGGTCTCCGGTTCTTCCTGTGTGTCTGTTTCAGACGCAAGTAAAAAGATGGATACAATGGTTCTGCCGTAGGGCTTGGTAAACACGCAGCGGGGATGCTCATGGAAAAGGTGGCGCACATCGTGCTCCAGAATAAACCAACCATCGGGTTTAAGCCAACCGTCTTCAAGAATCGTTTCTACCATATCGGGAATAAGAGGCCAGTCGTAAGGCGGATCGGCAAAAATAAGATCGAAAGAGGCCGTTCTGTTTTTCAGAAAACGCTCTACCGTTACATTATGTATAGAAACCTGACCGGCAATTTCAAATTTGGCGGCCACCTTACCAATATGATTGGTAGCTTTTGAGCTGCTTTCCACCATTACTGCGTGCGATGCGCCCCGTGAAATGGCTTCAAAACCGAGGTTGCCGCTTCCGGCAAACAGATCAAGTACACGTGCACCCTCAATATAGCGGCGGGCATCAATCACGTTGAAGAGTCCCTCCTTGGCGCGATCCGAAGTAGGCCTCACTTCCACATCTGCGGGCGCGTCGAAACGCCTTCCTTTTAGTTTTCCTGTAATGATTCTCATAAGGGATGCAAAATGTTGATTGAAGTCTGATGCTATCGTAATGCCATCATGATGGCCGGAAACGCCCGTTCGAGTGGAAAAGAAAAAGTGGATTCTTCGGCATCTATCTCAATATTTTCCAGGCTGAGAATACGGACAACGCTGGTGGATTCATCCCAGAAAGAACTCAGCCGATTTACCACCTCGTTGCTGTCGGCTCCGTAAACCAGAATGCTGTCGTGATACCCTTTCATCCATTTGAGATAGCGCTCATTCTGTTTCCATAGAAACGGGATGTCGTTGGATTCGCGATACCTCAAAAAAGTGGCGGCGCGAAGTTTGCCCAACATGTACGAGCTGACGGTTACGGTTCCGTTATTACAGCCTATCGCCATGAACGAGCCTTCGGCATCGACATGCCTCATCCAGGCTTCACCGACTTCAAAATCCGTACAAAACTCGATATTGGGTATCGAATCCAGGCAGGTGTTTAGCTGCTTCACCATATTTCGGTCGCGAATCGTAAGCAGCCTGAAGTCTCTGTTGCTTGTTTCGAACCAGGTGGTTTCAATTTCACTTCGCTCAATATCGAAAGCCAGAAAACGCAGATGTGCCTCCCGTTCTGCGGAAATATCATAGGCCAGTTTAGGGAGCATAGTCCAGCATTCGAAATGCGGGAAAGTCACAACCCTGGCGGTATCCACCTTGTACTGCCCGGCAATCCTGCGGATAACTTTGTTGACCTGACGGCTTTGGGAATCCGAATTTTGGGCGAAAGCATCACAAACCGAAAAGGTGAAGTCCGCTTTGCCTATATAGGAAAAACCGGAACCGGGACGGTTCTCCTTTAGCGCGTAAAAAAGTGCATTTTCACTAAAGCATAGCCCAAGAATATGTTCGCCGTCGGTCATGTCATGCGTTATCGCCAGCTTGGAGCACCGCGGTCGGTAACTCTTTCGAGGGTACCGACATGATCATCCGTATCGGGATCGCTTATTTTATAGAGCTGTGGACGCACGGTGTCGTTAAGAGCATACTCAAAACGGTTGCCGGTACGCGGCGAATTCAGGAAAGTGTTGCGATCGAAGCCTCTGTTGCGCAACAGACTGTCTGTGTTGGCAAGGAAAAAGTTGTCGTTATTCAAAAACACAATCAGGGAATCCAGTGATTGCGGGTAACGGTTCCGTTGATCGTTGTAATAGCGGACGGCATCGTTTATCGCAAGAAGATTCTGTCGGACCTGCTCGGTTTGCTGGCGCTCAGCCTGTACTTCTTTCCACGGGCCTGTAATGGTGTGATACAACCACACCCCTAAAACCACGATTACGACGAGCAGCACAATGCTGAGGATACGGTTTCTTTGGTCTATATTCATTTTAGTTGAATGAAATCCCTGGTTATATCGAACTCAAATTCAAGATTTGAAAATACATGCTGTCTTAAAGATATGCAACCGGATTACAAAATGGTTACGATTCATCAACTTATTCGCAAAAA